>DASRJO010000111.1:0-6233 GCA_035649435.1 Candidatus Krumholzibacteriia bacterium
CGGGGACGATCGGCGTCGCGCGCCGCAATTCCTCGAGGCTCAAGACCTGTTGTGGGGTGTAGCGCACCTCGCGCAGCACCGTGCGCGGTCCCTCGCGCACCCCCACCATGATGGCTACCTTGGCTGGCTGTTTCTGTGACAGGGCGACGATGGAGTCGAGCCGCACTGTGACGCCGCCGAACCCGTGCCGGCGATAGAACGCCTCGACGCGCCGCATTTCCTTCGGGAAGACATTGCGCCGGTAGCGTGGGCGTGAGCGCAGTGGACGCAGGAGGCTGGGAAACTCGAGCAGCATTTGCTCTTGCAGCGTCTGATCCTCGAACGCGGCGTTGCCGACGAAATCGATACGTTGAATCCGGGGCTCGACCTCGAACCCCTGGGCGCGCGTCACGGCCGAAGGCACGCTTCCGAGCATCCACGCGAGCAGGAACGCCGCCCTGCATCCTGAACGACCCTGTCCCCCGCGGGGATGCGGCAACGACGGGCACCCCTCTCACACAGAATTTCCCCCACCACCCGAGCCTCGTCTGCGTACACTAGGCCAAGCTAGAAGGTGCCGCAAGCGTGAAGCCGCCTGCAGAGGAAGTGGCAACCCATTGAAAACAAGCGTGTTTTGCTTCGGGCTCTGGATTCTGCTGGGGTTGGGTTGCCAGCAGCGCCAACAGATCGCGCCGCTTGGGCCGGATGAAGAAGCACTCGTCCAGACGTACGTGCGACTGACGGTGCTGCAGGCTCTTCACGACGCAGCGCCCGATTCCTCGCTCATGCTCTTGCGCGACTTGGAAGGCGAGATCGACACCGTTTCCGTACGCCAGGCCCTCGACGCCCTTGCGGTCGATCCTCTGCGCTGGGAAATCGTCTACGGCGCCATCGCCACGCGACTCGAAGAGCTGGAGTCGACACCTTCGCTGTGGTGGCGTGTGGCGAAGGGCGACTCGCTGCCGCCACCCGTCGAGCCGCCGCCTGCGACTAGCGCGCGAACACCCGCACCAGGTCGTTGAAGACCACGAAGCCCATGAGCGCCAGCAATGCCGAGACCCCGATCTTGAGCGCCAGCTCCTGCGTGCGCACCGACAGTGCCTCGCCGCGCACGGCCTCGATGAGGATGAAGACGACGTGGCCGCCATCCAAGACCGGGATGGGGAGCAAGTTGAGCAGGAACAGGTTGACGCTGAAGAAGGCGAGGAAATACAGCAGGTTCGATCCACTCCAGCGCAACGCCGAGCCCGCGACCTGGCCGATGCGGATCGGACCGCCGAGCGCGTCGCGCGTCGCTTTGCCGCGCACCAGGATGCCGAGGAAACGCACCGTGTCGCCGATGAAGTCGCCGCAGCGGACCGCGCTCTCTTTGACTGCCATTCCCCAACCGACCGGGAGCGCCAGCTGATACGGCTCGATCTGGATGCGGCCGATCGTGCGTGTCTTCGTGTCGCTGCCTTCCACCAGGACTTCGTCGCTTTCGGGAACGACCACCGCGCTCATGCGCTCGCCGTCGCGCTCCCAGACCACATGCAGCTCGGTGCCGATGGCAGGATTGATGAGATCGGCGAGCTGGTCATAGAACTCTACCGGCTGGCCTTCGATCTCGACGATCCGATCGCCCGCACGCAAACCCGCGCGCCACGCCGGGCCATCTTTCTTCACCAGACCCAGCCGTGAATCCATCCGCGGCTGGAGCACGGGGAACACCACGGCTTCGCCGTCGCGGCGCAGCGGCGGCAGCACCAAAGTCGTATCCCGTCCAGCGCGCTGCAATACGAGCGTCAGCGGCGCTTCGTCCTGCGCTTCGAGAGCCTCCTGCAGCTCGAGCGCGTGCTTCACCGGCACTCCAGCGACTTGCAGGATCGTGTCGCCGCCACGCAGACCCGCCGCGTACTCGTCGCTATCGGCCGCGACGTCCGCGAGCGTGGTGGTCGGGGGCACGCGCATGCCCTCCCGATGCAGGACGAACGCGAGCACGACGAAGGCAAGCACGAGGTTGGCGATGGGACCCGCGGTCACCACGGCCAAGCGCACGGCGAGCGATTGATTGCGGAAGTAGCGATGCGGCGGAATCGTGCTGTCGTCGATTTCGTCGGGGGCGTAGAGGATCGCTTCGCCCGCGCGCTTTTCTTCGACTGGGGCCCCTGGGGTCGCATCGGCCGTGGCCGCGTCGTCCGCGCGCGCTTCGGCCACGGCTGCCGGTGCGCTGTCGCCGGCCATCTTGACGTATCCACCGAGCGGGATCGCCGACACCGCGTATTGGGTTTCTCCAAGCCGCAGCTTGAGCAGCTTGGGGCCGAAACCGATCGAGAACGTCTTGACGTAGATGCCGGCCAGCTTGGCGACGATGAAATGGCCGAACTCGTGAAACACGATGACCGGCCCGATGACGAGCGCGGCTGCCAGCAACGTGGTCATCATCACGGGCCTCCCGCGGAGCAGCCTTGTTGCACCCAATGCGATGCGGCATCGCGTCCCCAGGCATCGGCTCGTTGCAGGGTCTCGAGCGTGAGCGCGGAGGTCAAGCCTGGATCGTGCTCGGCCTGATCGAGCACCTTTCCCAAGAGCTCCGGGATCTCCACGAACCGCAAACGCGAGTCCAAGAATGCCGCCACGGCCACTTCGTTGGCCGCGTTCAGGATGCAAGCGAACATGCCGCCACGCTTCCCCGCTCGCACCGCCAAATCGACGCAGGGGAAGCGCTCACGGTCCAAAGGCTCGAAGTGGAGCGCCCCGAGGGCGGCGAGATCCAAACGCGCGAAATCCGCCGCCGGGCGTTCGGCCGCGTGCAAGGCATACCAGATCGGCAGACGCATGTCGGTCGCACCCAGTTGCGCGATCATCGAACCGTCCTCGAACTCGACGAGTGAATGCACGATGGATTCGGGGTGCACGACGATGTCGATCTTGTCGAAGTCCACATCGAACAACCACCGCGCTTCCAGGACCTCGAACCCCTTGTTCATCAATGTGGCCGAGTCGATCGTGATCTTCGCACCCATGGACCAAGTCGGGTGCCGCAACGCTTGCGCCGGCGTGATGTCCTGCATGGCGGCGCGACTCTGCGTTCGGAACGGACCACCCGAGGCCGTCAAGACCAGTCGCCGCACCTCGTGATGTTGCCCCGCACGCAGGCACTGATGGATGGCGCTGTGCTCGCTGTCGACGGGAAGGACCCGGGCACCCGTGGCGCGCGCGGCCTCGCGCACGAGCTCACCGGCAACGACCATGGACTCTTTGTTCGCAAGAGCAACATCCGTTCCAGTCTGGAGAGCCGCGAGGGTCGGACGCAATCCAGCGTACCCGAGCAGTGCGTTCACCACGATGTCCGCCGGGTATGCGGCGAGCTCGGCGACTGCCTCGGCACCCGTGCCGGTGCAGCGTGACCACAGCTCGGGGTGCGCGTCACGGAACCGCATTCCGGCTTCGGTGTCAGCGATGGCGATGCGCTGCGGCTGGAATTCCGCCACTTGGCGGGCGAAGAGATCGACATTGCTCCCGGCGCTCATCGCCACCACGCGCAGCCGCTCGGAATGCGCGCGCACGATGTCGAGCGTCTGGCACCCGATCGACCCCGTGGACCCGAGAACGACGACTCGTTGCATGCCAGCCCTCACGATACGAGATCACAGCACGAAGAAGCGCAGCGCGTAGTATAGCAACGGCGCCACCAGCAACACACTGTCGAAGCGATCGAGAACTCCACCATGTCCAGGAATGAGTTGGGACGCATCCTTGAACGCGGCATCGCGCTTGAGCAGCGAGGCCAGAAGGTCCCCCAATTGCCCCACCGCACTGGCCACCACACCCAGCACCAGACCTTGCCAGGGCACGAGGAGTGTGACCATGAACGTCGCGGCCGCGACGCTGCCGGCCGCACCCGTGCATGCCAACGCCGCCAGGCTGCCCTCGACGGACTTGCCCGGCGACACTCGCGGCGCCAACCGGCGCCTGCCGAGGAGCGTGCCGAAGAAATACGCCCCCGTGTCCGAGACCCACGTGAACAAGAATGCGAGGAGCACGAAGCGGAAACCGTCGAACGGCGCGCGGGCAAAGAGCAGCGGCAGCTCGCGCAGGCGCACCAAGTAGCTGCCGAGCCAGCCGACGTACAGCACGGCGAAGATCGTCGCCGCCAAGCGCGGCATGGAGCCCTGCACCTGGCCCCGCCACAACACGCGCGCCACGGCGACGATGAACAGCAGCAACAGCGCCGGCTCGGCTAGCTCGCCGTTGCGCGCGAACACGGCCCACGGCAGCAGCAAGGCCGCCGCGTGGCAGAGGCTCGCATCGGGATCGAGCTGCTTGGCGCGCTGCATGCGCACGAGCTCGAGGGTGCCGAGAACGAGCAGCAGGTTCACCAGCAAGACGAAATACGCGCCGCCGCGCCAAGCCACGACGACGAAGCAGGGCACGAACACTGCCGCGGCGAGCGCCCGCGCGCGCAACCCCGCGAGGCGCGCTCGCCATGCGAGCCTTGCAACCTGTGGTTCAGACCGTGCCGCCAAAGCGGCGCTCCCGACTTTGGAATTCGCGCAACGCCAGCAGCAGGTCTTCCTCGGAGAAGTCGGGCCAGAGAACTTCGGTGAAGTAGAGCTCGGTGTACGCCAACTGCCACAACAAGAAATTGCTGATGCGTTTCTCGCCGCTGGTGCGGATGAGGAAGTCCGGCTCCGGCAGCTCCGGACGGTAGAGATGACTGGCGACGAGTTTCTCGTCGATCTGCTCGGCACGCAAGCGGCCCGCGGCGACCTCCAGCGCCAGCGCGCGCGCTGCATCGGCGATCTCGCGTCTGCCGCCGTAAGAGAGTGCCAAATTCAGCACCATCCCGGAGTTGTCCCCCAGCCGGAGGGAGGTGTCGAGAAGCTTCTTGCGCGTGCTCTTGGGGAGGCCATCCACGTGCCCCATCCAGGTGAGCCGGATGTTGTTCTCATCGAGCTCCAGGTACTCGCTCTCCAGGACTTCTTCCAGGAGCTTCATCAGAGCCTGGACCTCGAGCTGAGGCCGCTTCCAATTTTCCTGCGAGAAGGTGTAGAGCGTGAGCGTCGGGATCCCGAGCCGCGCGCAACAGCGGACGACGCGGCGCACGGTTTCGCGGCTCACGGTGTGTCCGGCGATGCGAGGCAGGTGGCGTTGGCGCGCCCAGCGACCGTTCCCGTCCATGATGATTGCAAGATGGCGGGGGAGTGTACCGCCGGCTCGGATCTCGGCTTCGAGCCCTTCGGCGCGATTGCTGATCGCCATCGGTGCCTTCCGTGCAGTGCTCGCCAAAGTGGAGCGGGAGCGCAGGGACCGCGCCACCTTAGCACATGTTCCCGCACCCGGCGACGCTTTGGACCGTCCACTCAATGCATCTCTATCGATATTAAAAATAGTGGCTTAGGGGCACCGTTTCGAGTGAACACGGAGATCCTGGACCGCTTGCCCGTTCCCATCGTAGTCTGCTGCCGACGGGAATCTTCACCACGCTCCGGGGGTTAGAGCCAACCATGACGAGAGCCCGCCTCGCCTTGCTGCTCCTAGCAGTCGTCGTCACGAGTGCGTTCGGTGCCCCGCCGGCCGAGGAGAGCGGCGATCCCTTCGCAGGCTCCGGCTCGGGTCCGCCGCGCCCGCCGTTCGAGAGCCGCATCGTCCAGTCTCCCGACAGCGTGACGGCCGGCGCGGTCGCCTCTTTTCGCCTCCGGCTCGGGATCCCTGACGGCACCTGGGTCTATCACGAGCGCACAAAGGTCGAGGTTCTCCCCTCGCCGGGATTCGAGTTCGTGGGTGTGGACGCCCCTCAGCCGGAGATCAAGTTCGATCCGTTCGAAGAGCGCGAGGTCCCAGTCTACAAGCACGACACCGAGTTCACCGTCCGCATTCGGCCAGGCTGGAGCGGCCCCGTCCGCGCCGTGCTCTCCTATCAAGGCTGCAACCAGACGCTCTGCTTCTTCCCGCAGTCGGACACACTCGTCGTCCAGGTCCAAGTGATCGGGAGCGAATCACGGGACGTTGCGGCCACTTCTGGCGACGCGATGACGCGACTGCAAGCGGCCGCCGATCGCGGTTTCTTCTGGCTCCTGCTCCTCGCCTTCGGCGCCGGATTCGCCACCAGTCTCACCCCGTGCGTGTACCCGATGATCCCGATCACAATCGGCATCATCGGCGCGCGCAGCGCCGGACGGCGGAGCAAGGGTCTGCAGCTGTCGCTGTTGTACGTGCTCGGGATCGCTCTCACCTACTCGACTCTCGGTACCACGGCAGCGCTCACGGGC
>DASRJO010000112.1:0-14986 GCA_035649435.1 Candidatus Krumholzibacteriia bacterium
GCAGCTCGCTGCGCAGCGCGCGCAGGAACGAGCGGTAGTTCAAGATCCCGGTCAAGCCGTCGAGGAGCGCCTCCTGCTGCAGGCGCTGGTAGAGGTCGGCGTTTTCGAGCGCGATCGCCACCTGGTTGCCGAGCAGCGACAGCAGCTTGAGGTCGGAGGCGTCGAACTCACCCGGGTGCCCCTCGCGTACGACCACGAGCATGCCGACCTGGCTCACCTTGGTGACGAGAGGAACGGCGAGCACCGAGCCCGAGCCGCGCACGAGCTGGGCTTGCGGCCACGGCGGATGCCACTCGCCCGCAGGGCCGATGAACGGCGTCGCCTCGCGTTCCAGCCACTCCGACAACATCTGCGTACAAGGAACTTCGTCGCGAAATGGCGTCGAGCTGCTGCCGCGCAGTGTGTAGCGTTCGACGCGTGCTTTGCGCATGCGCAGCAGCATGACTTGATCGGCGTGCAACAGCTCGCGGCTGCAATCCAGAACGCGCTCGTAGAGCGGCCCCTCACCGCGTTCGACCCGAGCGAGGCTCGTGATGTCGAAAAACGCTTCGAAGAGGAGATCCAATTCCCTGCTGTCCACGCGCGACGCTCCAAAAGAATCGTGTGATGGTCTGGAGCGAGCAAGAGACATACCGGAAGTGTGTCGCTCAACGCGCGTCGCGGCCAAGCGCACGCAGCTCGGAGACGACACGCAGGAAGCGTCGCAGTGCGACCAAGCCCAATCCGGCGATGACGATCGGCAGGAACCATGCGAAGGACGACAGCGCTGCGATCTTCTGGAAGCGGGCGATGAGACCGAGGCTCTGCACCAAGAGCACGACGCAAGAGAGCACCAGCGCACCGACGACGCAGAGTTGCAGCACGAGGCCCGAGCGGTACTCGCGCCGCAGAGCGGGCTCCTGACGGATGCGCGCGCGCCAGGCGGCGTCTTCCGCTGTGCGCCGGTGCAAGGGCCGCAGGAATCCGACCGACGGCACCACCGCCCGGCGTCGCGGGCGCGCCAATCGCCGCGGTGGGTTCATTGCTTGCGCTCCGAGGGCACCTCTTCGAACTCGCCGTCGACGATGTCGTCTCGCAGGTGGGGTGGAATCTCGGCGCGCGACTTGCGCTGGTCGCGCTGGCCTCTGCCCTGGACAACGCGCAGCAAGCGCATGAAGAGCCGCGCCAGCAGGGCGACGAACAGCAACCGCACCAAGAAGCCCACCACGTACACTCCTTCTCAGCGCACGACGATGAGGCGCACGATCGAGGATTCCTGCTGCCCGCCGGGACCGAGCCAGAGGACGCGCGCGTAGTACACACCGCTCGGCACGGTCGCATCGGACATCGTGCCGGCCAGAGGCACATCGACGATTCCCTCGCGGGTCTGGAAATTGGGCTCGACCGATTGCACCAGCGTCGCGACGCGCCGCCCGGCGGCGTTGTAGATCTCGGTTTGCAAGATGCCGG
Source organism: Candidatus Krumholzibacteriia bacterium (assembly GCA_035649435.1). GTDB lineage: Bacteria > Krumholzibacteriota > Krumholzibacteriia > DASRJW01. The sequence goes on from DASRJO010000112.1 coordinate 1,450, forward strand.
GGCGCTCGAGCGCGACCGCCAGGTTCACCGCGCTCAGGGAGCGAGTTGGGTTCGGCACCGCGTGCACCGACAAGCCGCTCTGTGCGGCGACGATGAAGCGCGTCTCGAAGTCTTGCGTCGTGCTGCCACCGCCTAGGTCGTAGGTCACACGCGCCCTCACCTTCATCTCGCCCGTATCCTGTGGCTCGATGGGCACAGACTCGACGCCGACATCGAGCCGGTCGCCTGTTTGCAACGGCATCGCCGCGCCGCCGGCCCCGAAGCAGGCCGCGTCGGTGCAAGTGAATATTGGGCGCTCGGTTCCGTCGTTCGCTTCGACCCACATCTCGATCTGTAGCGGCCCCGCGTACGGTGCGCCGGTGCTGACCACCACGAGCGAGGCCTGCAGCGGGCTCCCGGGCCAGAGTCGGAAGAAGCCCGTGTCGGCGTCGTAGGGCAGCGGGTCCCCTTGCGGCGCGATGAACAGCTTGACGCCCTCCGGGAACACGAGCGCGGACGCAGTCTGCTGTCCGCTCTCGAAGCGCAGGATGCCTGCGAGGAACGCGCGTGTCACCTCGCTCATCTTGGAGCTCAGCACGTCCTGGCCGGTGTCGCGCGGCCGGTGGTACGAGGAGTAACGCCGCAGCACGTCGACCGGCCCATCGGCGCCGAGCAACGCCGGCACGTTGGCGAACCAGAAGCTGTTGTGATCCGAGGCCAGCGACTCGTCGAGATCGCGCCGCAGGTCGAGGTTGATCGGCGGGCTCACCGCGCGGGCGGCAGCGATCAGCAGGTCGGCGAGCCAACGCGAGGCCGGGTTGTGCACGACCTGCAAGCGCGTTCCGAGGCTGTCCGATCCCACCATGTCGAGATTGAGCGCCGCGAGCAGCTTGGTGCCCTCTTGCTCGCGGCGCTGGATGTAGCGCGCGCTGCCGGTGAGAGCATTGCCACCCAGATCTGGTTCGAGCTTGCCTTCGGCCTCTTCGCCCGAGAAGGCCACGAACTCGAGATCGAATGGGAAACTCAAGCCGGCGCTACGCACGCCGTCGGCGACGCAGCGCAGCACCTCGAGCACGCAGGCGACACCGGTGGCGTTGTCCTCGGCTCCCGGCGTGGCCGACACCGGGTTGCAGGCGTTGCGATCGGCCGCCCAGGCGGGATCCCGGCTGCCGGTGGCATCCAGGTGCGCGCAGACGACGAACGTGCCGGTGCCGGGAACCGAGCCCGGCAGGCGCGCGATGACGTTCTCGGTGGAATCGACCACCGTCGCAGTGCCACACACACGCGATTTCGAGAAGCGCTCGCGCCGCACGCTGGCACCGGCGATGCCGGTGACGAAACGCTGCATCGACGCCTGCACGCGCGGCACGTAGATCTGATCCAGGTCGGGAGAAAACACGTGGCGGTCGGCGGCTTGTCCGCTCGGTGCGCGCGTCAACGACATCCACACTGCGGTGAGCGAGTCTTCCGACACCTCGGCGAGCACCAATTGCTGCGCCGCAGTCGGCGCACTGTCGGCGCGAATCCATCGACGCAGTGCCTCCGGCGGGCCGGTGTCGATCAGACTGCGCGGGTCTGCGTGGTGATTGGGGAGCACGAGTCCGCCGTGGCACCCCAACACTTCCGCCGGCCATGTATCCGGCGAGGCGGCCAGCACCCAGACTTCGCCACGTGCAGCCGTGGCGCTGCCGAGTCGAGTGTCGCCGAGCTTGGCTAGAACTCTGGACTCACCGGCGAGATCCTCGCGCTCGGGCGCGCGCAGCACGGCGAGTGCTGCCGAAGCCGCGCGCACACCGACGACGCGACCACGCCATTCCGGTCGCAGACGTGCCGGGTCCGCAACTTCGGCGACCACGAGCCCCGTTTCCACCCAGCGAACATCGATCTCGGACGCCGCCGCGAGCGCGCGCAGCACCACATCCTCGGAGTCCTCGAACACCACCACGTGCAGCTGCGCCGGCACGCGCGGAGCGCCCCCCGTGGGGGCGAGCAACAATCCGAGGAGCGCAAGGAGCAGCGTGCGGCGGTTCATGGTTTCTCCGCCGCTTCTCCGGTCATGGGGACGAAGCGGACGGCAGCCAGCGTGTCGGATTCGTAGCCGTTCGGTCCGCGCGTGATGCGCAAGAGGAGCTGCTGTTCGCCGCCCACGGGCAGCACCATTCTGCCGCCCGGCGCCAGCTGCTCGAGCAGCGGCTGCGGCACCTGCAGAGGCGAGGCCGTCACCACGATGGCATCGAAGGGAGCATGCTCGGGCCAGCCGCGGAAACCATCGCCCGTCCGCAGACGCACTCTCTCGAGCCCGAGGCGATCGAGCGTGGCACGCGCCGCCTGAGCCAGCTCCGGCAGGATTTCGATGCTGTAGACCTCCGGCACGATCGCCGCGAGCACGGCCGCTTGGTATCCCGAACCGGTGCCGATTTCGAGCACTCGTTCACTTCCCTGCAAGCGCAACGCCGAGGTCATGAGCGCAACGATGTACGGTTGGGAAATCGTCTGCTCCCAGCCGATCGGCAGCGGTCGGTCGTCGTATGCGCTCGCGCGCACGTCCGCCGGCACGAACTCATGGCGCGGCACCTGGCGCATCGCTGCCAGCACGCGTGCGTCGTCGACGCCGCGGGCGACGATTTGGTTCTGCACCATCGCCTGGCGCTTTTTTTCCGTGCGCTTTTCGGCGTCGGAATTCCCCGCGGCCCGATCGGAACCGAGCAGTGCGACCATCGCCAAACACACTCCGAGCCGCGCGAGACCCCTGCCCCACGCCTGCATTTCGCCCTCATCCTTGCAGCGCAAACTACAGTCAAGAAGCAAGATACACCAAAACGACCATATCGTTTCCCGCCTCCAGCCGCAAGAGCACCCGGTGCCCACTGCGCTCGTGCCTATAATGGCGATTCAGGAGGCATCGTGGCAGAGCTGGTTCCCGCGCCCTTCGGCACGCTCGTGCATCGAGCTTTCGTCGAGCTCGAGCGCACGCGTCAGATCTTCGACTTGCCCGAGCGCAAGTTCTATCGTGCGCGCCCGGGATTCGACCTCGCTGTCCTGTTCCATGGCCAGCGCGCCAGCAACGCTCTGGGGCCGGCGGCCGGCCCGCAGGCGCAGATGCTGCAGAACATCGTGCTTTCCTGGCTGGCCGGCGCACGCATCTTCGAGCTCAAGACCATCCAGGTGAACGACCACCTCGTGATCCCCCGCCCGTGCATCGACGCCACCAACGTCGGCTACAACGTCGAGTGGTCGCAGGAGCTGCGCCTCGAACAGTCGTTGCGCGAGTACGTCGGAGCTCAGATGTTGCTCGAAATGTTGCGTGCAAGCGGCGTGCTCGACGGCGCTTCCGAGGACGAGGCCTTCGCGCAATCGGAATGGATCCTGGATCTGTCGGTGGGTTACGACCTGAAGGGCCTGCGCAGCCCGCGTGTCGTCGACTGCATCCAGAGCTGCATGGACGCGCGCGCGATCATCGAGGAGCTGCGGCCGCAGATCCCCGCGCGGTATCCCGGCCTGCGCGATCTGCCCTTCACATCCGACCTGGTCAAGAGCGTGACGCTCTCCACCTTTCACGGCTGCCCCGCGCACGAGATCGAAGCCATCGGTGAGTTCCTCCTGCGCGAGCTCGGCCTGCATGTCACGATCAAGCTCAACCCGACCTTGCTCGGCGTCGAGCGCTGCGAGGAATTGTTGCACGGCGAGCTCGGCTACGAGGACGTCCGTGTCGCAGCCGAACATTTCGAGCGCGATCTGCAGTTCGCCGATCTCGTGCCGATGGCCCGGCGGCTGCAGCAGACCGCCGCCGAGCGCGGGCTCGGCTTCGGCCTCAAGCTCACCAATACGCTGGTCGTGCACAACCACCGCAAGATGTTCTCGGACGACGTGATGTACTTGTCGGGGCAACCCTTGCACGTCTTGGCGCTGCACATCCTGCAGGACGTGCGTGCCGCGCTCGGGCCGGAGATCCCCATCTCGTTTTCCGCCGGCATCGATGCCCACAACTTCGGGCGCACCATGGCCTGCAACCTGACCCCCATCACCACTTGCACCGACCTGCTGCGTCCTGGGGGCTATGGCCGCTTGCCGGCGTATCTGATCAACCTGGAAAACGACATGCAGCGTCTCGGCGTGCGCAGCGTCGGCGACTACATCCTTCGCGCCGAGAACCAAGGGGTGGACGCATTGCGCGCCGCCGTCGCCGAACTGCGCCGCGCGCTCGAGGCGGCGGCACCCGAGGGCGCCCCGGCGACGCACCGCGCCGAACTGGTGGAATGGAGCAGCGTGGTCGAAGCACGGATCACGGACGCCATTCGCGGCTCGCCCTTCCACGACATCCGCGCCGCCATCGGTGCGGTGTGGAAGTCGCGGCCCGCGTCGCTGCGCGGCGTGCTGCGTCCCGGCCACGAGCAGGCGGATGCGGCGAGCTTCTACGCCCGGCTCGTGCAGCTCGCCGGCGCGCGCAACGTCGCGCCGGTGGTCGAACGCGCCACGCACGACCCGCGCTATGCCGCGCCACGCAACACGCGCCTGCCGCGCAAGATCGGCTCGCAGCTGCACCTCTACGACTGCATCAACTGCGACAAGTGCATTCCCGTGTGTCCCAACGACGCCAACTTCGTCTATCGCGTCGAGCCCGCGGACTTCGACTACGTCGATTACCGCTACGAGAATGGCGCCTTCGTCGCCGAGCCGGGCGGTCGATTCGTCGTCGCCAAATCGCATCAGATCGCCAACTACGCCGATTTCTGCAACGACTGCGGCAATTGCGATGTCTTCTGCCCGGAAGATGGCGGCCCGTTCATCGAGAAGCCGCGCTTCTTCTCCAGCCTGGAGACGTGGGGGCGCGATCCAGGCGTCGGCTTCTACGTCCGACCCGGCCGGCACCCCGGCATCTGGGGCCGATTGGCCGACGGCACCGAGCATCTGTTGCAGTGGGATGCGACCCGCGGCTGCGCGACGTTTCTGAGCCAGGGCATCGAGGTGGACATCGACACCACCACGCACACGCTCGGTGCGGCGCGCTTCCCGCGTGGTCCGGTGGCGACGGGCACGAAACTCGACATGCGCGCCTATCATGTCCTGCGCACGCTGCTGGCCGGCATGCTCGATCCCACGAGCGTGCACCAGATCAACGCCGGTCAGTTCTGAGGCACGGCCCCCCCGCCCGGTACTTGCAGACGCCAGCGCAACTCGTCGACGGCGAAGTTGAGCCGCGCCGCGAGGTCCAGCGCGGCGTCGAGCATCGCGGCTTCCGGAATCTCGGGGCTGGGAGCGGCCAGCGCCGCGAGCAGGTTCTCCACGAGCGTATGCACCTGCTCCTCCGATTCGGTGCGGTCCAACGGCAACTGCAAGGTCTCGGCTAGCCCCAAGAGATTGCCGGCGGCGGTGAAGGCGAAGCGGTCGGGACGCGCTCCGAGCCGGCGCGTCTGCTCGAGTAGATGCTCGCTCGCGATGCGCGTCACCGGTTCGAGACGCACATGCAGACGGAGCTCGTGCGCCAGACGCAGGGCATCGCGCAGACGCTGCGTCGCTTCGTCGCCATAGGGCGGTCGCAACGATGTCGCAGCCGCCAGCACGTCGGCTTGCACGCTGAGCTCGCACGCCTGCCGCAGCTCCTCGGGCAGATCGAGACCGATCTCGGCGAAGTCGCGCAACAGTTCGAGACTCTCGTCGAACACGGCACGCGCGTGCACGCGCACTGCCGCCACGCGCTCGCCCGCCATCGTCGCGGCGATATGATGCCGCTCCGCCGGCAGCAGGTCGGAGATGCCGCGCATCGTCGCGCCGTAGAGCCCGGCGAGAATCCGTTCCAGCTCGAGCCGCGTCAGGTCCGACTTGAGACGCAGGAGTTCGCGTCCGAGCTGTTCGTGCCGCGCCGCTCCTGCCGGCGCCGCGAAGCAGGCCAGCAACCGGGGCGCGTACTGGAGCGCGACATAGGCGTACTCGCGCACGCGGCCGGTCCGCCGCTCGACGAGCTGCAAGTGGCCCCGCCGGCCGCCATGACCGGCGAGGACCACTGGGCTCTCGTCGGCGGACACGACGTCGAAACCATAGAACCGCCGGCGGCCGCGCCCGAGATCCAGCGCTCCGAGCAGCGCGCGCGAGGTGACGGCGTGTTCGGCCGTGCGCACGTCGGGTCGCACCCAACGCTCGTAGAATCCGGCGGCGTTCTCGCCGCTCAGGTTGCTCGGCACTCGCGACAGCGCCGCCAGGAACGGGCCTTCGAGATCCAGAGCGGAGATTTCGCGCATGAGCTCGATGCAACGCGCGGCATAACGCAGATTCTGGATCGTTTCGATCCCGCTCACATCGGCGAAGAACCAGGCGCAACTGGTGTACATGGCCATCGCGTGTCGCTGCGCTTCGAGCAAGGTCCGCGCTGCGATCTGCTGCTCTTCGCCCAGGCCGGGCCGCAGGTGCCGGGACAGGAAAGCATCGAGTCGCGCGCTCGCGTCGTGTCGGTCGGCGACCTCGACATAGTCGTCGCGCGCGGCCCAAGGGTCGTGCAGGAGCGCGGCGCCGTGGCGTTCGAACAGCGCGGCCACGCCGTCGCGCAACCCATCGAGTGCCTGACGCAGCGGCTGACGCCATGCCTGATTCCACCCCGGTTGTGCGCCCGTCGAACAGCCGCAGTCGCGCCACCAGCGGCCCACACCATGCGCGCAGCTCCACGCCGTGCCCTCGCCGCCGTCGCCGCTTTCCAGTTCCACCTCGTGCGTCGGCTCGAGGTCATCCAGCAGTTCGGCGTAGTTGGTGAGCCGGAATCCGCGCACCGCCGCCTTGTCGCTGCAGAACGAGGCAACGCACATGTCGGCGAACGGCTGGTGGTGGCCAAAAGTCTCACCATCCACCGCGACGGAAACGAGCTGCGGCCCGCTGCGTTCGGGATCGACCACGAGCGCCAAGCGCTCCGCCAGCCGATCGGCGCTGTGCAAGAGCTTCTCGAACGCCATCGATTGCGACACCGGGCCGTCGTAGAAGAACACCACGAGCTCGCCGCCGCCCGGCGCGCGCACCACGTAGGGCTGGCGCGGATCGACCCGTCCGCCGCTCACCTCGTGCCAGGGCCCGCCCGCGCGCGACCGCACCCGCCGGGCCTGAAACGGCGACAGGACGGTGAAGCGCACGCCGCACTGCACCAAGACCTCGACGGTGTCGGCATGAATCGCCGTTTCCGGCAGCCACATGCCCTCGGCTTGGCGGCCGAAGCGCAGGGCGAAATCCCGGAGCCCCCACAACACCTGTGTGCGCCGGTCGCGCCGGTTCGCGAGCGGCAGGATCATGTGGTGGTAGGCTTGGGCGATGGCGTTGCCGTGACCGCGGCGCCGCGCGCGGCTGCGGCGGTCGGCGTCCAAGATGCGCGCGTACGTGTCGGCGTGCGTCGATTCGAGCCACGACAAGAGCGTCGGGCCGACGTTGAAGCTCAGTTGCTCGAAATTGTTGACGATGCGCCGGATGCGACCGTAGCCGTCGAGCACGCGCGATACCGTGTTGGGCCGGTAGCACTCGCGATGGATGCGTTCGTTCCAATCGTGGTACGGGTGCGCGCTCGGTTGTTCGGGGATCTCGTCCGTCCACGGACTCTCGCGCGGCGGCTGGTAGAAGTGGCCGTGCAGCACGACGCGGGCATCGGGCTTGCGCAACGTCAGCATCCGCTCCTCCCGCGGCGCCTCGCCTCCCTCACTCGTCGGCGTAGACGCGGTAGTCGATCTCCGGCAGCAGGTTGTCGCTCTGTTCCATGTGCCGCAGCTCGGCTTCGTCGACGCCACCGTTGCGCAACATTTCCGCCAGGCGCAGCAAGCGATGCACGTGCAGCTTGGTGCGCTTCACCGCATACGGAACCATCGTCGCCGTTTTCATGATGAAGGCCCAGTCGCTGCTCTGGGCCAGCAGCAGCTCGCGCGCCGCCTGGTTCAGCGCCCGCAGCTCGAGCCCGCTGGCGTCGGGGCGATCCTTGGCGAGCGCGATCATCGTGCGCGTGGCCTGATCCAAGTGGCGATAGATCCAGTCGTTGGATCCTTCCAGCCACACTTCGGCGTAGCCTTTGTGTCCCCAGCTCGAGAAGCTCGGGCGCAACACCTGCTGGCGGGGATGCCGCTCCAGATACTCGAGCGGCGTGATCGGCTCCAGCGTTTTCTGGTCGAAGTGCATCTTGCGGAACAGGTAGTCGAGGAACTGCGGTCCCTCGAACCACCAGTGGCCGAAGAGCTCGGCATCGTACGGCGACAGGATCAGCGGCGCTCGTCCCATCAGCCCGTGCAGGTATTCGACCTGCTTCTCGCGATTGAAGAGGAAATTGCCCGCATGCTGCGCCGCCGTATCGAGCGCGACGTCGCGGCGATACGGCTGCTTGTGCGGTGTGCCCCCGGTGATGGCGTAGTACTTGATGCCGGTGTTGATGCGCAGGTCGCCGCCGTGAATGTACGGGCGAATGTAGTCGAGCTCGAGATCGTGGCCGATGTCGCGATAGAATTCGCGATAGTTCGGATCGCCCGGGTAGCCTTCCTCGGCGCTCCACACCTGCTTCGAAGACTCGAGATCGCGCCCGAAGGCAGCGACACCCCCGGGGCAATACACCGGCGCGAAGATGCCGAAGCGCGGGCGCGGCGAGCCGTAGAGGATGCCGTGCGCGTCGACGACGAAGAAACGAATCCCCTCGGCGCGCAGATGCTCTTCGACGCCGGGGAAATAGCCGCACTCGGGCAACCAGATGCCGCGCGGACGGCGGCCGAAGTGGCGCACGTAGTCCGCGGCCGCGACCCGCACCTGGGCCCGCACCGCCTGCGGCACATGCTGCATGAGGGGCAAGAAGCCATGCGTGGCCCCGCAGGTGAGGATCTCGAGGAAGCCGGCATCCTGCAAGGCACGAAACGATTGCACCAGGTTGCGCCGCGCGCGATCGACGAAGGTGCGATGGCAATCGCGGAAGTGACCGGCGTACATCTGCGCCAGGGCATGGAACGGCGGCTCGTGGCGTGTGCGATGCACCTCCTTGTCGGCGAGCTCGATCAAGAGCTCGAGGTGCTGGACGTAACGCGACATCAGGAGGTCGTCAGTGAGCATCGCCAGCAAGGTCGGCGACATGGACATCGAGGCGCGAAACGAAACGCCGTCACGCGCCAGGGTCTCGAAGACGTGCAGCAGCGGGATGTAGGTCTCGGTGATGGCCTCGTACAGCCAATCTTCCTCGAGGAATTCGTCGTATTCCGGATGGCGCACGAACGGCAGGTGTGCGTGCAACACGAGCGCGAAGTAGCCCTGGGGCATGCTGGCTCCGACGAAAGAGGAGACTAGACCTCGCGCCGCGAGGCCAGGCTCGAGATCCCGAAGCTCGACACACCGCCGACGCTCAGCTCACGTCGCTGGCGCTCTTCCAGGGCGCGCAGGATTTCTCCCGAACCCAGGCCGATGGACCGGCCGCCGGAAAGCTCGAACATGCGCCGATATTCCTCTTCGACGATCATCCAGTTTTCGTCGGTGATCGGCGACATCGAATCGCGTGGCATGGCGACGACGTTGGAACGAGCGAGCGGGATGAAACGTCCGTCGCGGCCGCGCAGCCCGACCTCGGCGACGAAATCCGCTCCAGGGCGCGCGATCTCGACGTACCAGTTTCCGGCCTGCTCCTGCAGCTCGATGTCGAAGCTCGAATGATGATTGTTGCCGTTCCATTCGATGGCGCTCACATCATAGAAGCGCAGCACCAACTGCCCGCGCTCCTGCAGTGACTGGCGCGCGCTGTCGAGCGCGGGCTCGGTGAGCTCCCACCATGCGTAGCTCCAGTGCGGGTCGCGCACCAAGAGCACCAGACGATCGGCACCATACTGCTGCGGCAGCGGCGGCCCCATGTCCGGCACGTGGACTTGCGGCGTCGGCGCGGCTCCCCGCGGAAGCCCGGTCGAGGTCTCGGCGCGATCTCGGCTCGTGGGGAGACCCGAGGGCAACGGCACTTCGGATGAGGCCACGGGCATGGGCGCTGGCGTGGGCGTTGGTGCAGGCGCCGGGGCGGATGACGGTGCGCGGGCCGAGCGCCATTCCCGTGGGGGTTTGGTCTCGTCGAGACTGGGCCGACGCGAAGCGCCTTCCGAGGCATCCGGAAGCTTGGGTGGTTCGGACATTGGCTCTCCCCGTTGATCCCACAGTACTAAGCTCTCGCGGGCGCGGGAGCAAGCCCCCGCCGAGGCCTCAGTCTGGATTCTCCGGGCTGCGGCCGATGTCGATGATGCTGCAGGCCAGCACGAGGCGGAGGCCCAGCTCCTCGCCCCGGGCGATGACGGCTTCGCTCTCGGAGCCGGGGTTCAGCCAGACCTCCGGCACGCTCTTGGCCGCGAGCTCGGGCAGGACGGAGAGCACCTTGTGGGGTGGAAGGTAGATGGTGGCACGGTCGATCGGCCCCGGAACGTCGAGGACGCTGCGAAAGGCCGGCACCGCTTCGATCGCGCTCGCCGTGGGATGAATCGGGTACACCACCCATCCCGCGGCGCGATAAGCGCGGACGGCGCGGTTGCCGTACTTCGTCCTCCGTGTCGAGGCGCCGACCACGGCCACCGCGAGGGTTTTGCCGTCTGAATGATGAATCATCGTCGAATCATCGTTTTGTCAGCACAACAATGCTGTTTCATCATTTAATCCGGAGGGCCGTCGGCCCCTCGAACGCGCTTGATAACATGTGCACGGATAATGGGTTGGCAATTCGCCGGCAAAGCCGACGGCGTTGGCCCGTCCCCTGCATGGAATGACATCGAGATCGCGAGGATGCGGTCCCGGGCTGCTGGGTAGCACGCGAGCTGCCGAGGTGCCCTCCCGCTTCACGACCAGGTTGCTCCCCTCGGCCCGTCGTGGGCACATGGTTTCGATCCCCCTCGGAACCTTGGGCAAAGAGCGGGGAACGATTCGCGAAGCGAGCCTGAGTCCCCACACAGGCTATGACGGGGAGACGCGAATGGACGAGCGTCTCCCCGATTTTTTTTCATGGCAATCGCCAGCGTCCCTTGCGTAACGCCTGCGCCGCGCGGTCGATCTCTGGCTGATATTCCTCCGGAATGCGCTCGTAGGCTTGGCGCAGCCGCAAGCGCACCTGCGGCGGTCGCGCCCGGTTCAGGTTGCGCAATGGCCGTACATAGGACAACACCTTCCGGCGCACGCGCGGCACCGCCGGGGCTCGAACTGCCAAGGCCTGCACCGCGGCGTCCAGATCGTAGGCGTGCGCCGCCAGCGCGCGAAAGAACTCTCCGCACAGGTAGTAATCCAAGGCGCCGCGGTCGAACACCGGGATGGCGTCGCGCGAGGCGCCGTTGCGACGCTGCTCCGCGAGCGAACGGGCCGCTGCCGACAGGTTGAAGCGATGGGCGCGCAAGCGCTCGAGGACCCAGGTCCCGACCTCGTCGCCGGCACTCAAGCGCGCGTGGACCGGATCTTCCCTCCCCGCGGGCATCGAGGCTGCCGATGGATCGGGGGCTTCGAGCGCGGGTTGCGTCTCGGATGCAGCCAGAGGCGCGCGCGACGTCGGACGCGTCATGCTCGAGGCGCGCAGCAGCACGCGCTCGATCTCGTCCTCGTCCACATCTCCTTGCGCATCTCGGCGCACCAGCAGTTGCCGCACCACGTTCTCCATCTGACGCACGTTGCCGGGAAAAGCCTCGGCGCGCAATCGCCGTCGTGCCGCCGCGCTCAATCGCCGGCCGCTTCGCTCCAGCTCGTCGGCGTGCCGGGCCATGAAGTGCGCGAACAGCACCAAGCGATCATCCCCGCGCTCGCGCAACGCCGGCACACGCAATGGGCAGACGTGAATCCGGTAGTACAGGTCTTCGCGGAAAAGTCCCTGCCGCACCATCTCGACCAGATCACGGTTCGTGGCCGCCACCACACGCACGTCGACGGGGACAGGCCGGTCTGCCCCGAGCCGGCGCACCTGCCCCTCCTGCAGCACACGCAGGAGGCGCGTTTGGCTGCGCATGTCCATGTCGCCGATTTCGTCGAGTAGAAGCGTGCCGCCGTCGGCGCGTTCGAAAGCGCCGCGAAAATCGCGCGACGCACCAGTGAACGCGCCTTTGACATGTCCGAAGAGCTCGCTCTCGATCAGCTCCTGCGGGATGGACGAACAATCCACCGCTTCGAACGGGCCGGTGACACGGCGGCTCAAGCGGTGCAGGAGCTGGGCCGCGAGTTCCTTGCCGGTGCCGGTCTCGCCCTCGACCAGCACCGTGTAGCTCGTGTCCGCCAACGACACGATTTCTTCGAGCAGCACCAACATGGCCGGGCTCTCGCCAACGAGCTCCGCCATTTCTGGATAACGGCGTCGGAGCCCCTGCAAGCGCGCCGTCACCGAGCGTCCGGCGACCGGTACCGCCCTCTGCGCGGCCGCAGCCACGGCCGCGACACGTTTCGTCGCCGGCCGAGCGGGAACGTCGGGGCTGCAGCCGAGCAGACGCAGACGCAACAGGTCACCCAAGTCGACGAGCGACACGAGCGTCTCGCTCGCGGCCAGCTCTTGTGTCACGAGCGACGGCCCGGCGAACAGGATGCCGCGCAAGCGCCCTTCGGCGAGCAACGGCAGCGCCCAGGCTTCACCGAGCTGCGCGTCGAGTGGTCGCAAGGCGCGACGCAGGCCGCGCCCACCCGCGCGTCGGCGCGCGCCATCCAACGTGACGGGCCCGATCTCGAGGAAAAAAGACTGCACTGCCGCCGGGAGTCGATAACGCGGCCGCACACGGCCGGTGCCGAGGCCGAAATGGCTGAGGAGCTGCATGGGCCCGCCGTCGTCGCCGCGCCAGAGCACGGCTCCGGATGCGATGCCCTGAATCCCGGCGATGCACAGCAACCCGTCGCGTGCCACCTCATGCCAGGTCACGAGCGGCAGGAGCTGTCGCGCCAACTCGATCTGGTGTTCCTGGTGCAGATCCCACTCGGTCATGCTCGGAATCTTAGCGGATCTCGTGTCTGGACCGGGATAGCCACTCAGGATTGGACCGCACTGGGAGCCGGAAGCGGCGAACGGGTCCATACGCGGACAAGCGGCGCGCGGAGGAAATGCGTGCGCCCGCTGGTACTGAACCCGTGGGTGCGGAGAGCGCGCAACGACGGTACGTTGCCGTCCAAGACGTGCGTCAGCAGCCGCGCGTACCCGAGGCTCGCTGCGCGCTGGCAACGCGCGCCCACGAGTGCGCGTCCGATGCCGCGGCCGCGCGCCGACGGCCGAACGAAGGCTTCGTAGAGGTATGCGGTGCCCGCCGGAAGGCAGATCTCTCGCCCGAGCGGCGGCAGGAACACACGCACGTAGCCGATCCAAGCCCAGCCGATGGGCTGTCCATCCTGCCACGCCACGACGAGGTCGTGGTCGTGCAGCAATGCCGCCCTGAACTGCGGCCAGTCGGCCTCGCGGCCTGCATGCTGGCAGATCCAATCGCGGCGCGCATGTCGATCGAGGAAGCGGATCTCGACGTTCGCAGGGGCCGGCTCTGGCTCCTCTGCGGCCGTCGCGTCGAGGTCACGCTCGAGGATCCAGAGGCGATACATCCGGAAATGATTGCGCAGGAAGTCTCCCGGCCCCATCGCTTCGACCTCCCATCCAACG
>DASRJO010000113.1:0-62214 GCA_035649435.1 Candidatus Krumholzibacteriia bacterium
AGCGCCCGGCGGCCCGTGCGATCGACCAGCGCCCCGAAGGCCGGGGTGGCGAAGATCGCGGCCAGGAACACGTAACCGTTCATGGTGCCGGCATCCTGCAGCGACAGGCCATGTGCGTGCTGGAAGTACTTGATGGCGAACGTGCTGCGGAACGGGAAGATCACCGAATAGAACGCGATGCAAAGTCCCACCACGTACCAATAGGAGCGATCGAAGCGCACGAGATCGCGCAAGATCACACGTTCCGTTTTGGCCGGACGTTGCAGCGTGTAGCGACGTTCCGCGTACCGGTCGAGCAAGTAGTAGGCGAACGTGGCCACGGCGCTGGCCGCGCACAGGCCGACCGCGAGGAGGAGTGGCTGTTGCCAGCCGGCATCGTAAAAGTTCTTGGCCCAGGTGGGGGACACATCGGCTGCGTACGAACCGGCACGCGCGATGCTGAGATTGAAACCGAATGCCAAGCCGAGCCAGCGTCCCATGAACCACTGCCCGAGGCAAGTGGTGATGGCGACGATCATCGATTCGGCACCGATGCCGAAGAGCAAGCGGCCCGCGGCCATCACCGGAAACGCCCCCGAGATGGCGGTCAAGATCGAGCCGAGGACACAGATTCCGGCGAAGAGCAGCGTCGCCACCCGCGCGCCCATGCGATCGACCAGAACGCCGCCGATCAGCACGATGATGATGTTCGGCACGCTGTAGATCGCGTTCAGCGTGCCGAGCTGCGTGTCGCTGAACCCGAGCAGCTTCTCCAAATGGTCGGCGAGCGGCGCGATCGAGTCGTAGACATAGTAATTGCCGAACATCGCCAAGCTGACCAGCACCAGGACCGACCAGCGGATCCCTTGCGGGGGTGGCGGCAGTTTGTCGGCCATGCCTCGCCTTTCGCAGCGGACGGGCCATCAAACCGATTCAGCGCACCGGCGTCAAGTGCGACGTGAGGATCGAAGAGAAAGGTGCCGACGGCGGAGTGGTCAGCTCTGCGGCTGGTGCAGCTTCCACCATTGTTCGGCGCGGGCGTTGGTCCAGTTTTCGGGAACGGGGCAGGCCGCGAGCGCATCCGCCAGCTCACGGGCGCTCTGGAAGCGATCGTCGGGCTTCTTCGCCACGCACTTCAGGAGGATACGGTCCAGCTCCGGCGGGATCGGAACCTCGGCACGCTGCGACGCCGGGCTCGGCTCGGTCTTGACATGTTCGACCAGCACGCCGAGGGGTGTCCCGGATTCGAACAACGGCCTGCCGGTGACCAGCCAGTAACCGACGCAGCCGAGCGAGTAGAGGTCCGATCGCGCGTCGATCGGCTGTGTGCCGGTGATCACCTCGGGCGACATGTAGGCGGGTGTGCCGGTGGCAGTGCCTTCCGCCGTCGTCGTCTGACTCTCTTCTTGGTCCTTCTGTTGTTTGACGATCCCGAAATCCAGCACCTTGATGAAGTCGTACTTGATTCCCATGCGGCAAGCGTGGATGTTGGCCGGCTTGATGTCGCGGTGGATCAGGCTGTGATCGTGGGCATCGCCGAGGGCGTCGCAAGCTTGAAGCAGGAAATGCACCGCGCGCTCGACGGGGACCGGACCGAATCGCTCGACGAGGGTGGCCAGGTCGAGCCCGTCCAAGTACTCCATGACGTAATAGAAGACGCCCGATTGCGACAGGCCGAAATCGTAGAGCTCGACCGTGTGCGGTGAGCGCAGCTTCGCCGTGACCTGGGCTTCGCGCTCGAAACGGCGCAAGGCGCGGGCGCCGGAGTCCCCATCGCTCCCGCCGAGGAGCTCGGGACGGATCAACTTGATCGCCGCCGGCCGCGACAACAAGTGATGTCGCGCCAGCCACACTTCCCCCATCCCACCGGTGCCGATCTTCTCGACCAGATCGTACATGCCGGCCATGCTCGCTCGCATATAGCCAGCACGGTATTTGCTGGTGAGCAGCGTGCCGAGAATCGCGACGGCGACGCCGACGGTCATCGCCACCAGGACAGGCATCGTGGTCGCAGTGCTCACCAGTCCGGAAACGAGCGAGGCCTCCGGGTTCTGGCTCCGCACGAACAGTCCCAGCACGAACGGAATGGCGGCTGTCGGGAGAACGATGAACACCGCCCGTCGCCATGTGTTGGGAACGAGAATGCCGTAGGCAACGAGGAGCAGAAGAAAGTGCAGTGCTGCCTCGTGCCAGTAAGATGTGGCGGCGGCAGCATTTCCCGCCGTCGTCGCGGTCAGGATCCTGGCGTAGTGCGACACGGCCAAGGACACACCCATGGCGCCGAATGTCATGAGCTCGAGGCCGCGGAGCTGGCGAAGCGAGAACATGCGACGCGCGAAGAGCAGAGCGGTGGCGCCTGCCAGGGCGACGACCGACACCGAAGAGACGATGCCGGCCGCGGTTGCGCCAGCCAGGAAATCGCGCACCGCGAGCACGGCGCTCAGGAATGCAAACACGATCCCCGCGCCGCGCAACAGCGGCTGCAGCGCCATCGCAGTCGCCAAATCCTCCATGCCCGAACCGGGCTGGACTCCCCCCTGCGGTCAGAAGCGGCGGACGGGGGTCCGAGCGGACGTGGGTGCCGGTGCAGGCAAATCCTCGGTCAGCGGCAGGGTCGGTGTTTGGACCGCATCATTCATCGATGATCTCCTCCTGGCCGGAGCGCCAACAGCGCGCCGGGAGCTGAATATATCACGCCAACCCGCAGGGGCTCGTGGGAAGCACGACGCGACCAGAACGCTGCAAGCTTGGTTCGCGCGCAAACGGCCGCGAGGAGTACCGGGCTCCTAGCGAAATACGCCTTTCACCGCGGAGATCGACTTCGAGGACACGACAGTCGGCATGGAGAACTTGTACACGGTGCGGCCGACCGCATACCCGAGGGTCGGGCTCAACATGTGGAAGCTGTTGACGTTGCGTCCGAAGGGATCGGACACCCAGGTGAGCCCGCCGTCCTCGGTCCGGTAGGTCGTCAATGGGGAACCGCCGATCCAGCCAAGGTTTTCGGTGGCGAAGCCGATTCCTTGCTCGCGGACGTTGACGAAATCGCCTTCGATCCACGTCTTCCCGCCGTCCGTGGTCTTGAGAAATACGGGCGCGTTGTGACCGGATTCGAGCGAAACGTAGCCGGTGCTTCGCGAGGGGAACGAGATCTTCCAACCCCACAAACCGGATTCGCTCCCGAGGTAACGCGTCGTCCAAGAGACTCCGCCATCCGCGGTCCACAGAACCACTGCCTTTGACTGGTGTGGGAACGCGCCACGACCGCCGACGACGAAACCAGAGTCCGGCGAGACGAAATGGACGTCCACCAAGGTCGCGGCCCAGGGCGACATGTCGATCGTCGTCCAATGGGCGCCGCCGTCGTGGGTCTTGACCAGGCGCGCAGGACCTTCGTACGTCCCGCAGCCATAAACGGTGGCGGCATTCACGGCCCAGAAACCACAGATGCCGGTCGGCACGGGTGCGGTCAGATCGGCCACTGGGACGAAGGTGATGCCGCCATCGGTCGTCGCATACAGCGGGTACTGAGAGAACAAGGAACCGACCCAGCCCCGGAGCGAGTCGGTGAAGACGACGCTGCGGAAGAATGCGTCGGGTTCCTGGAAGCCGAGCTGCCACGATGCGCCGCCGTCGGTCGTGCGGTGAACCTCGCCGTCGCGGTTCACCACCCAGCCGCGCTCGGCATCGATGAAGAACACGTCCTCGTGCCGGTCGGTTCGAATCGGGGCGCGCGGTAGCGCCTGCCAGCTCTGCGCGATCGCGCACTGCATGAGCCCGGAATAGACCAGGGCGACGGCCAAGAGACGAAGCGTGTATCGTTCAGCACGGCGCTGAAACCCGCGATGCAAGCGCATCCTCGGTCTGCGTTTGACTGCGGCTTCTCGGAACACCATATTGCGGCACCCACCGTGCGTCGTGCCGACGGCGACTTCCCTTCCCCACACCATTCGGCTCCTCTGGAGCCGACACCACTGGGCCACAGCGATCGTCGTCCTCCCGTGAGCCCGGAGGGGTTCCATCATGCCACAAATCGTTCTCGGTCCTACGCTTCCCGGACGCTACCCGCGCTGGGGCTACATTGACCGGCTCGAAAGCAATCCAGCCATGCCTCGCGCGCTCGCGGCGACGCTCGCACTGGTCATCGCGGCCGGCATCGGGATCAGCGGCACGCGGCGGTTTTGGCCGAGCGGTGACGCGTTGGTTCTGGTCGAATCGCGCGAACTGACTGGCGTCCAGATCACTCCCTTTCGCATCTCCGCACCGCCGCTCGTGTACAAGACGAAGGTGGACCCCATGCCGGCACCACGCGAAAAGCAAGGAGTGATCGTGCCGGTCGACGACGCGGACGTCGTGACGGACGAAATCTCCGGCGAGCCCGGAGCCGGCAATGCACCAGGCGTCGTGAGCGGGATCTGCGATGGAGAGACTTGGGACGGGTTGACACACTTCGGCACGACATCGGGCGAGTCCGAGTCATTCATCGTCGTCGAGCAAGAGCCGCAACTCGTGTGGATGCAATCCCCGGAGTATCCGGAAATCGCACGGGATGCAGGCATCGAGGGGCGTGTGCTCGTGCGCGCTTTGGTCGGAGAAGACGGCAGCGTGCAGAAGGTGCTGCTGATTCAGAGCGTCCTCGGCCTCGACGAAGCGGCCTTGGAAGCGGGGATGACCGCCGTGTTCCGCCCAGCGTTGCAGCAAGGCCGGCCGATGGCTGTGTGGGTGGTCATCCCGATCGATTTCAGCCTGCGCGGTCCGGGCCTGGACTGAACGCCGAGGGGCCCGCCACGACTCGACGTCACTAGGCCCAAGCCCTCGGCAGGTGCGCTCAGCGTTGCACGACGAGCTTCTGCTTCAGGACGCGTTCGCCGATCTGCATGCGCACGAAGTAGATGCCGGCGGGCACGGGCATGCCGGTGTGGTCGCGCGTGTCCCAGTGCAGCATGTGCCGGCCGGGAGCTTGCGAGCCGCTCCGCAGCGCGCGCACGCGCTGACCGCGGGCGTTGTACACCACCAGCTCGACGTCGGCCGGTGCGCGCAGCTCGTAGGCGATCGAGGCCAGCTCGCGCGTCGGGTTGGGGAAGACGCGTTCGAGCGTCGGCATCCATTGCTCGGTCTCGGATGGAGGTTCGGCCGAGGTGATCTTCGTCGCGCCGCTCGGTCGGATCTCGACCGCGACGACGGCCCAGTCGGTGAGACCGGTGAAGACGCCGTCGAATGTCACCGCGCCAGCAGTGGTGGCACGTTCGACGGCGGTCAGCGAAGCCGCCGTCCCGCTCGTCCCCATCCGGGAATCGGCGCGTTGCGACCAGCCGCTTCCCGGCGTGAGAATGTGGCTGCGCTGCGCGGTGACACCGAATGCGATTCCCCCCTGCGTCGGGAGCGAGAAGCTGAACGATCCACCGTCGATGCCGTTGGCGCAGGCGCCGTTCGTCCCATTCGAATTCCCGGACACGATGTTGCCGATGGGCGTGGTGGCATCGGACCCCGCGTAGCGAGCGACCAGGATGACCGCGTTATCAGGCGGGGAGGCGAGCGTCGCGGTCACGACGCCAGGAGTGGGATTGCCCCTGGCGCGCCAGATCTCGACGCCGGTCTGGCTGCGACCGGCGCATTGCGCCCGCACGCGCGTCCAGGTGAGGCCGAGGCCGGTCACCGTCGTCACGCTACGCAAGCTCTTGCTCGCGACCGCGGCGAGGTAGAGATCTCCGGAGGTGCCGCCGAGCGGTGCGGTGGTGCTGACCGTGGCCGAGGCCGCGGCGCCGCCGGTCTGCGACTCGACGAACGTGACCGCTCCTGTGGACCCGGTCACACCGAGGCTCACCGTCGTTACGGCGCTTTGCGCCGTGCCATCACTCGCCCGGTAGGTGAAGCTGTCGGAGCCCGAGTATCCGCTGTTCGGCGTATAGACGAACGAACCATTGGCGGCGAGCGACAGGCTGCCGTGGGTGGGGGAGGCAACTTGAACGGCGGTGAGCGGGTTGCCGTCCACGTCGCTGTCGTTCGTCAACACGCCCGGTGCGGCGATGTTGAGCACCCCGTCGCGAGCGACGCTCCAGACGTCGGCCTGCGCCACGGGAGCATCGTTCACTGCCGCCACGGCCAAGGTCACGCTCCCCGTAGCCGATCCACCCCGGCCATCGTTGAGCGTGTAGGTGAAGCCATCGTTGCCGTTCCAGTTGGCGGCCGGCGTATAGGTGAAGCTGCCATTCGCTTGCAAGTTGAGCGAGCCATGCGCGGGTGCGCTCCCCACGGCAGCGCTCAGAGGGTCGCCATCGGGATCGCTGTCGTTGCCCAGCACACCGGGTGCCGCAGCAGTGAATGCGACGTCCTCGGTCACGGAGTAACTGTCATTCGTAGCCACCGGTGTCCCATTGCCGGGCACGCCGGTTCCGTTGCCGCGCTCAATGATGAGCTCCGGCTTGTTGGTGCCCTCGCGCGACGAGTAGCGCGCTACGTCGGACGTCGTCGTCGAGAGCGCGAAGCAATAAGTTCCGTTGCCGGTCACGACCGAGGTGAGGTTGATCTCTTCCCACTGTCCGGAAGTCACCTGTCCAGTCGCACCGATCGCCGTGCCCGAAATGACCGGTGCATTGGTCCACAAGATCCCGGTCTCGGTCCACGGCGTCGAGGTGCCGTTATAGGTATTGGCGACGGAGTAGAGGGAGCCGCCGTTGGTGCTGCTCTCGGTCACGAAGAGTCGCAGGCGTGCCGAGGCGACGACACTGAAGCCGCTGACCTGGAAGCGCAGATACGGGCGCTCGGTGCGGCTGCCGGCGCGTGTGCGGAATTCCGACGACGTGCCGTAGTTGCTCGACGGTTTGAAGGACGAAACGTAGGTGTCCGCCAACGGGTTGAAGGTGGCGGCAACCGGCCCGCCGACGCCGATCTTGGCCGTCGTGGTCGCGCTCACGCTCAGAGGATCATGCACGCGATAGATGAAGGTGTCGACGCCGTCGAACGCGGCCACCGGCGTGTAGGTGAAGGATCCGTCCGTGGCCATGCTCAGGCTGCCGAACTGCGGCCAGGTGACGATCTCCACCGTCAGCATGTCGCCGTCGGCATCGCCGTCGTTGGCGAGCACGCCGGGCACCGGCACCACGAGCGTGGTGGCGATGGGGGTCGTGTACGTATCGCTGGCCACGGTGGGGATGTCGTTCACCGGCATCACATTGAGTGTAACCGCCGCCGTCGCCGTGCCACCGCGCCCGTCGCTCGCGATGTAAGTGAATTCGTCGCTGCCAGAGACGTTGGCGGCCGGCGTGTAGGTGAAGCTGCCATTGGCATTGAGAACGAGCGCGCCGTGGCTCGTCCCCGACTGCAGCGACACGGTAAGCGCATCGCCATCGGCATCGCCATCGTTGCCGAGCACACCGGGCGCCGGCACATTGAGAACCACGTCTTCGTTGGTGGAGTAGTCGTCGCTGCGGGCGACCGGCATCCGATTGCCGTCGTCGGTGACGATGGTGCCCTCGCCGCGCGAATCGGCGAACGTGGCGTTCGTGGGGTTCGACAGGTCGACGAAGAAGTTCTCGTCGGCTTCGATGTTGAGATCACCGATCACACCCACGGTGATCGTGCGCGACGTCTGCGAGCTGCTCAAGCTCAGCGAGCCCGAGACCGCGTTGTAGTCGTTCCCGGCCACGGCGCTGCCGTTGGCGCTCGCGTACTGCACGGTCACGGTCTGGCCGCTCACGGGGCTGGTGAGCGTGACGGTGAAGACGGCGTTCGTGACTCCCGAGCTGCCCTCGTTCACACTCGCGTCCGAGATGGCGAGCTTCGGGTTCGCGGCTCCGCAAGGCCCGCGTGTGATCGGCGTCGAGTTGCTGTTCCATGGACTCCGCTTGAACTGGAACATGCTCGTGGTGTTGAGCGTCGCCGTCACCTGGACCGGCAGCTCGCTGCCTCCGTTTTCGACCTGGACGCGGACGATGTTGCTGGCGGAGAAAGGCTGGTCTTGGATCCAGCTGTGGCCATCGCCATGGATGAAGAGAATGGGCTTGGCGAAGGTTTTCGCCTCGCTCACGAACGGGTTGAAGAAGGTACTGTGATTGCTCCCTGGACCCGCCTGGGCGAAGATCACCGCGCCGCGCACTTGGGATGCCTTGGTCTGCAGCTGCTGCACCACCCAATCGGCATCGTCTTCCATGATGCTCGTGCTGTTGGAGCCGCCGACCAAGTTGATGCCGACGAACAAGATGCCCTTGTACACGTAGGCGAAGTTCTCGGTCCGGCCGCTCTGGCGCTCGGTGCTCGGCGAACAAGTCCAGTTCTGCTCGAGGCGCAGTAGGTACTGCGTCCAGTACGACCACCCTGTGGATGGGTTCGAGCAGTCGGTGGTCTCGTTGTCGCCGGGCACGATGTAACACGGAACCAGGGACGATTTCAGGATGTTGGCGACGGTCTGGTAGCGATCGGCGCTGCAGGCTTCGCTGCCCGACTTGATGTCCCCGACGTGGGTGAGGAACTCCGATGGGCTGTAGAGATCGTGCTGGTCGATCTGCTGCTGGAACTCGGGGATCTCGCTCGTGCCGTAGGGCACGTCGCCCATCACGGAAAACACCACGGGTTCATTGGCCTGGATGAGATCGTCCCAACCGGTGCCCCAGTCGGCCGCATGAATCGGCGCGACAAGGGACAGTTCGAAGAGGGCCACTCCAGTGGCAATCGCGGCGAGTCGAGCAGCAAAGGCGACGAAAGTCCGACAACACCCGCGCGGGGCGCGAGCCCACACAAAGCGGCGATTGTTCATTCGACTCAGCCTCCGGCTGCCCGGCACGACGCCTCCGGCTCGTCTTGAGCCTGTGGAAGCGCCGCCGATGTTTTTTTTCCACCCGTCTCTGACGCAGTATGAAAAGTCTAATTGTTTCCAAGGAGGGCACACAAGGCCCCAATGTTCGGAGTCGCCGACTTCGAACTTCACGGACTATTCGTCATGCACGAAAGTGCAAGTGGGTGGTTTGCCGCATTCTCAGCGAAAGTTGCGCACGAGTGCCGCGTCGCGGCTGCGTTGTCCTTGTTTGACCACCAGGCGTCGGTTGTCCGCCATCCATTCGATGGCGAAGACGATTCCCGACTGGAATTGGGTCAATTGCCTCGGATTGTGACCCTCCGCATCGACCACCCAGACGTTTTCCACCCCGTCGTCGAGGATGCGCTCAATGGCGATGTTCGCCCCGTCGGGGGACCAGGCGTATTCGAAGCCGCGGCCCTCGGTGAAGTGGGTGATCTGTTGTGGTGGTGTGCCGTCGAAGCGCAGGCGGTAGAGGTTGAACCCCGGAAGCTCTCGATCGCGGAAAGTGATCGAGTTCCCATCCGGGCACCAGGCAACATCGTTTCCCTGCGGGGGCAGAACGAAGGCCGCTAGCACCGAGCCGCCGCTCGCTGAGAACACTCTGAACTCGGTGCGCAGAATCGCCTCTCGTTGCACTGGTGCGACCAGGATAATGCGCGTCCCATCGGGCGAGACGAGCCCCAGCTCGCCCCAGGCTTGAGTCGAGACCAGAACGGGTTCGCCGCCAGCGGCGGGCACGGTGTAGACCGTGATCACCGAATCGCGGCGCGCGAAGCTGACGCAGCTGCCGTCGTTCGACACGTCCAGGAGCAGCTCGCTCGTTCCGGAGGTCAGCTGCCGCACGCCGCTGCCATCGGGCTTCATCGTCCAGACGTGATTGTCGCCCGCGGGTTCGAGCCGCTGGAAGGCGACACCCGTCGTGTAGGGAACGAAGTTGGTGACGAAACCGGCGTTGGTGGTGAGCACTCGGGGCGCACCGCCAGGCTCGAGTGACCACAGCTGCAGCAGTCCTTCGTGGATCGCGTTGAAGAAGATGTGTTCCCCATTCCCAGCTTGGACTCCCCCCGGCGAGTTCTCCGGGTTGGTGACGGACGTGATCTGGCGCGCCGCTTCGCCATCGACGGTCGCGATCCAGAGATTGGCCAGCGTGAGCGCGCGCGTGCTCGCGATCACATCGCTGGCGCTGGAAACGGAGACGCCGTTGTACGCAGTGAGATCATTGGTGATGAGTCGCTTGTGGCGCCCGTCGCGATCGATGAGAAAGATCTGCGGCACGAACACGCCGGCGAGGTCGGCACCGGTGGCGACGAAGCCACTGCCGTCGGCGAGCCACTCCGGAGCCGTGAGCACCGCGGCCTTGTCGACGCGCACGACCTCGCGCCGGCCATCCTCGACCCGGTACACCACGAGCGTGCTGATGATGCCGCTCGCCCCCTGCTCGAACTCCGAGGCGACGACGAGCTTGCCGTCCGGGGACCAAGAGGGACCCCCGTTGTATACCTTGGGCCGCGGCAAGGTCGCGAGCGTGCGCTCCTCGCCGCTTTCCAGGTCACGCCACACGATGGTATCCATGTTTTTTTGTGGCACGCCACGATGGAAGACGAACTGTCTGCCGTCGGGGGAGAACGACACACGCGAATCGACGTCGAACGCGCGTTCGCGTGGTGTGCCGCCGAGCGAGGCGACTTGCATGAGAGAGCTGTAATTCGGCGTGTCGGGTTTCGATTGCAGAAAGAACAGATAGTTGCCGTCCGGCGTGAAGCGCAAGCCGGAGAGAGCTTGATTCCCGAGCGGCAGGACCTCGACGTCGCTGCCGGTTGCGACCTGGCGGACACGCAGGCTGGAGCGGCCGCCGACCTGGGTCGAGTAGCCGAGATAGCGCCCGTCCTGGCTGAGAACGCATTCGACGACATCGCCGCGATTGGTCTGCGTCAGAATGCGCAGCGCCGCTGGCGCCGGCGATTGGCTCTCGCGGCGCCGTTCACGCATGACCTCGAGGCCGACCGCGACGATCACGGCCATTCCCACCGCGGTCAGGACTGCGAGCCGCCGCGGCGTGAGCCCGCGTCGGGCCGGCGGCAACGCCGGTGTGGTCAGAATGCCGCTCCCGGACGACGCCGACGCGGACAGCGAATCGAATTCGTCGACGATGTCGCGCAGCTCGATGGCGATGTCCTTCATCGATTGCAGCCGCTGTTCCGGGTTCTTCGCCAGGCAGCGGCGGATGATGCGCCGGAGCTCGGCGGGCACGGCGGCGTTCAATTGATCGATTGGCGCCGGCTCCTGGCGCAGGATCTTGGTCATGGTTTCGACGCCGGTCTCGGCGGCGAATGGGTGCTTGCCGGTCCCGGCCTCGTAGAGCATGCAGCCGAGGGCGAAGATGTCGGAGCGGTGGTCGACGTTCTTGCCCTGCACTTGCTCCGGCGACATGTAGCCCGCGGTTCCCAGAACCGCGCCGTCGCTGGTGCGATCGGTGGCCATGGTCTGGGCGTTGGTGGTGCTCGCATCGGCGGTGCGTGACTCGGTCAGCTTCGCCAGTCCAAAATCGAGCACCTTGGCGAAGCCATCGCCGGAGACCATGATGTTGCTGGGTTTGAGATCCCGGTGCACGATTCCGGCCGCGTGCGCCTTGGCGAGGCCGTCGGCGACTTGTGCCAGGTAACCGAGGAGAGTGCGCAGATCGGTGCCGTCGTGGATGAGATCCGAGAGCGTTTTGCCGCTCACGAGCTCCATCGAGATGTAGTGCACGGCGCCGGGATCGCGCGGTGATCCGTCCGCATCCAGCACCGACTCCTGGCCGATTTCGTAGATGGTGACGATGTTGGGATGATTGAGCGAGGACGCCGACTTGGCTTCGAGGACGAACCGGCGTACGCGCTCTTCGGAGCGCACGAGCTCCGGGGGCAGGATCTTGAGCGCGACCTTGCGCTCGAGCGAGAGGTCGTCCGCCAGGTAGACCTCTCCCATGCCTCCGGCGCCGAGCGGTCCGATGATCCGGTAACGGGCGATGCGATCGCCCGGATGCAACGTGCGTCCCGATGGCATGCCCGTCCTCCTCGTGCCAACCGGCGCCATGGTAGCCCGTGGTGGGCTTCATGCCAATCTCACCACGGACCGGCGCCGGATCCAGCGAGGCGGCTGGATGTCTGGCGCGATCGAACCCCCCAATTCCATGCATTGCGCACGAAGGGTGCCGTGATCGACGCCGGCTTGGATTCCATTCCGGGCAAAGCACGCGTCGACGTGCTAGGATCCTCGCATCACAACGTGTGTCGTTTCTTCAAGTTGCGAGTCGGTCTCAGGGCAGGCGCCCGGAGCACGAGCATGATTGGCCGCAGGCTGGGGCACTTCCGCATCCTCTCCGAGCTCGGAGCCGGGGGCATGGGTGTGGTCTACAAGGCCCAGGACGAGCAGCTGGCGCGGTTCGTTGCCCTCAAGCTATTGCGACCCGAATACGCAAAAAGTGAAGACAGTCGGCGCCGGTTCCTGCGCGAGGCACGCGCGGCCGCCCACGTCGAGCATTCGTACATCGCCGCCATCCACGCGGCCGGCGAAGAAGACGACATTCTCTTCATCGCCATGGAGTATGTCAGCGGCTCGACGTTGCGGTCGATCCTGCGCCGGGGCCCGCTCTCGCCGCGAGATGCGCTGCACCATGGCATGGAAGTCGCCGAGGGTTTGGCGCACGCACACTCTCTCGGTGTCGTGCACCGTGATCTCAAGCCCGAGAACATCATGATCGGCAAGGATCACGCCAAGATCCTGGACTTCGGTCTCGCCAAGCTCCTGGAAGAGCGTGACGAGGAAGCGAGCTCTCTGTTCAGCTCGCGGGCCACGAGGTCGGATGACGAGACACGGCAATCGTCGCGGTTGGGAACACCCGCCTACATGTCGCCGGAACAGGTGCGTGGGACCCTGGTCGACAGTCGGTCGGACGTCTTCGCTTTCGGCGCCACCCTCTACGAGGCCTTGACGGGCCGAGCAATTTTCAAGCGCGAGACGAATGCGGACACGCTGGCCGCCATCCTGCGCGATGAGCCGGTGCCGGCGTCGAGCCTCAATCCCGCGGTTTCCGACGAGCTGCAGTGGGTGCTGGAGAAGGCCCTCGCCAAGGAACCACGCGACCGTTACCAGGACACGCGAGATTTGGTGGTCGACCTCGAACGCCTGCGCTGGAGGAAGGAGCGTCCGGTCGTTCCGTCGAACTCACAGGGTGAGAGGGCGCCAAGCGAGGACACCCCGACAGTCCCGCTGGCCGTCGATGCGCACGATTCGCCCGCGCCGGCTGGCTCCTCTCCCACACCAGTCACTTCCGAATCGCCGGCGCCGGTTGGTTCTGTTGCGTTCGAGCCCCAGAGTAACTCCAGTGGTGCTTCCACCATCCGCCCCAGACGACGCATCGGCTGGTGGATCGCCGGGGTGGCGGTCGTGGCGGTCATCGCTGTCGCGATCTTCTGGCCAGACCCGCCAGAATTGCCCGAGCCGTTGCCGCCTCCGTCACCGCCAGCCAGTGTGGTCTTTTACGAACGAGGACTCCACTACCTGCGCGAGGAAGGCGAGACATTGGGCAGCCTCGACGACGCAATCCACATGTTCCACCGCTCCTTGGAAGCAGATTCGAACTCCGCCAACGCCTGGGCCGCTTTGGGCGAGGCGTATTGGACGCGGTTCAATCTCACGAAAGACGAAGCGTCGAGCGGCGAGGCCGAGAAGGCCGTCTCTCGGGCGCTCGCCATGGCTCCGGATCTGCCCGAGGTCCTCGTTGCCCAGGGGCGAGGATTGCTGGTCCAGCGGCGCTACGCCGACGCGCAGGCGGTGTTGCTGCGAGCCGTTGCCGAGCACGGGGATCTCGACATTGCGTGGTCCAATCTCGGCTGGGCGTATCAGGGGCAGCGCAATTATGCCGAAGGCTTGAAAGCCATTCGCCGCGCGATCGAGCTCAACCCGCAGAGCTTCCGTCACCACGTCTTGCTCGGCAATTTCTACCGCCGCTTCCGTGAGAACGAAGCCGCCATCGAGTCCTATCGCCGAGCCCTCGAGCTCAAGCCCAATAGCGTTTCCGCCTTGAACAACCTGGGAAGCGTCCTGCTGTTGAAGGCATCCTACGACGAAGCAGCGGAAGCCTTCACCCGCTCGCTCAGTATCGAGAAGAACGCCAGCGCCTACGGCAATCTCGGCACCATACACTTCTACCGCGGGGACTATCCCGCGGCGGAAAAGAGCTACCGCAGTGCCCTGGAGCTGGAACCCAACGACAGCGTCCACTACCACAACCTGATCGATGCCCTGATCAAACAAGGGAAAAACGACGAGGTGCGCGCGGTGAGTGCGAAGGCGGCCACCCTGCTACAGCGGCAAGCCGACGAAATGCCCCAGGACGCAGAAGTGCGCGCGCGCCTCGGGATATTCTGCGCGCGCGCCGGCGAGGTCGAACGTGCACTGGATGCAGCGGCACGAGCCGAAGCGCTGCAACCCGGCAACGCCGAGATCCTGTTCCGTTCGGCCGCGATCCTTTGCATCGTCGACCGCACGGAAGAGGCACTGGACCGCTTGGAGAAAGCGGTCCAGAACGGCCTCAACAAGGTCGAGATCGAGAACAACGCCGACTTCGAACGCCTGCGCTCATCCCCTCGTTACCGCAGAATCCTCGATCTGGCCAGCTGAGAACCGATGGCCTGGATCGCCTTTCATCGCAGTCGCCGCGAGCGGTCCCACACTCAAGGCTCGTCGACGATGATCACCGGATCCTCTTCGGTGACTAGAGTGCCGTTCGAGTCGAAACCACGGATGGTGTATTTCGCTGACAAGGGACTGGAGCCGCCCAGGTCAGGTACGTCTCCGTAAATCGTGCCTTTGCCCACGAACGGTTTCTTGAATTTCTTGCTGGAGCCAAAGAACTTGTGAGCGGGAAGCTGGAAATCGATCTCGGTTTCCACAATGTTCGGGTTGACGGCGTACACCGTCCAATTGATCCGGTCGAACTGCTTGGCCACCGGATAGGGCTGACTGACCACGGGTTTCGGTGCCGGGTCGGTTGCAGTAGGCGCGGGGAAAATGATGTCGAGATTGAGATTCGCCACGGGGGGTCTCCCTTTCGGAGTCCGGCTTCGAGCAAGGAAGGAATGAGGCAATTCAATCACATCTCGTCTTCTCGGTCAAATCGGCACCGTCGGATCAGGGGATCTACTGATTCCATCACCCGCTCGTGGGCTGGTCTTTGGGTTTGTCGACGAGTCTAGATCGACGAGTTTTGACAATTGCCTGGAAAGCGACTTCATGGTCGCCACCGGAACGGTTCCGGATGCTGAATGAGGTACATGGGAATGCCGGACGACGACGAACCCTGGCCCGATTCGAGCGCAGCGCTCGATGAAGTTCAGAAGCGCCTCGCCACGACGCCGATGTCGCTCTGGCAGCCGCCAGGACCCGAAGTGGTCGCGCTGTTGCCATCGATCGCGGGGACCTTCGTCTGCTTCGGACGCGGGGGGAGTGGCGCCGGCGAGCGCGGTGACCAGGGCTGGGCGGGTGCGGCGTGGTTCGTGAACGGCGAGCTGGCCGCCACGGCGACCGCTCGTGCAACGGCGGCGGCTGCTTACGATCCGGGCCACCTCGCCCTGCGGGAGGGGCCGCTGCACGAAGCGGCGCTGCGCCGATTGCCGACACTTCCAGAACTATTGCTCGTCGATGCCACCGGCCGCGATCATCCGCGACGCGCCGGCCTGGCGTTGCATCTCGGCGCGAAGCTCCGCTGCGCGAGCGTCGGCGTCACCAATCGCTTGCTCGTCGCCACAGGCGATCTGCCGGCCGACGAGCCCGGTGCCGTGTCGCCGTTCACCTTCGACGGCGAGACCGTCGGCTGGTGGCTACGTGTACGGCGCGGTGTCCGCCCACTCGCCGTGCATGCCGCCTGGCGCACCGATGCCACGACCGCGCTCGCCATCGTGCAAACGACTCTCAGCCGCGTGCGAACGCCCGAACCATTGCGCTTCGCGCGACGATTAGCACGCGAAGCGCGTGCTCGCGGCACGCGATGAAAACGAGGGGACTCTGCAGCGAACGCAGCCGCGTTGCGCGCGCCGAGGCGCGAGCGTGAAGACACAGTCTCTGCGGCAGGGACCTTGAGGGTGAACCATTGTCGGCCTGGGTCATTGTATTATCCACAATTCAGCAGAGTGATTCAAAATGCGCTACCACGCCGCCGCGCCGATGGGGATGGCAGATTCGGTGTAAACGCTGTTCCCATCGGCGCTCGGCGCCTACTGCGCACCGATTCCCCTGCCGTCCTCACGCCGCGAGTTGTGCCGCTTCTGTAAACGCTGTTCACATCCTCGAGTTCGCGCAAGGGTTGGCACGAAATAGGCTTCGCTGCGCAATTGTGAGCGTTCACTGTTACTCAACCTCTTGACATTCGACTCGCGTTTTTCTATATTCAGTTCGCCCTCCTCCCAAAAGAATTTGCTTCTCCTCAAGGTGGGGTCACCATGAGTGTGGAGATTGCGATGCCAGAAACCACCGCCTTCGCAGCCACGGAAGCGGCGACCGCCTTGCCGCGCCGGCAAGCCTCACACAGCGCTGGAGCACCCGCTCCTGGTGCTTGCGCGCCCGCCGCGCGCGCGATGGGCGCAGCTCCTGCGAACGTGCTCCAGGATGAAGCGACTCGCGGTGCCATTCGCATGAATGGCATTCGGGCTGCGATGGAGCAGCCATCGATCCCGTTCACGGTGCTCTCCGGCGATCGCCTGCTCTGCCGTCTCGCCGCCCTCCGCGACTCCATCACCGTTCCCATGGCGCGTGCCGCATTCGCGATCACGAAATGTGAAGCGTGGACCGCCTGCGGCTACCGGAACATCTTCGATTTCGCGCGCGAGCGGCTCGATCGGGACCAGCGCTGGCTGCAGGACTTGGTGCGCCTGCACGAGACGCTGGAGAAGCATGCAGCGATCGCTGCAGCTTTCAGCGGGATCGACGGTGGACCGCTCCTCGGACAGATGGCAGCGATTCAAATCGGCCGCGTGGCAAGAGACTCCAATGTGGGCGCCTGGATCGAACGTGCGCGGAACATGCCGTTCGCGGAGCTGCGTGCTAAAGTGGTGCGGGACCTTGCGCGCGGCAGGGGCGTGCAAGCGCCAAGAATCGGCGAGCAGCAGCCCGGTGACGGCGCTCAGCCTGGCTCGTCACCTGCGGCGAGCTCCGAGACATTCGACGACGGGATGGATGCACCGCGTGTCGCGGTGCGTCAGATGGTGCCGCCGGACATCAAGATCATCTTCGACGACGTTCTCGAGCACCATCACGCGGTCGCGGGCTACGGCTCTGGTCCCGCGGCCTTCGTCGAAGCGCTCGGAGCCGAGGTCGCAGGCAGCGGCCTCGTGCTGCCGGAGGACTACCATCCTCGATTCCATCGCGGCACCATCAAGCACCGACCCGGGCAGATCTGGAACCACCTGGGTGAGGGAGTTTCTGCGAAGCGCGCAATCGAATGTTTGGGCACCGGGCTTGGCCCCATCTCGGAGCTCGCGTCACGGGCAAGCCGCAGGGCCCATCGTCACTTGACCGAGTTCGCCGAGGTTCAAGCTCGGCTCGCGCGCCTCGAGCGCAAGCTCGCCATCGAGTTCGGTGGCGCATCGAGGGTCGGGAACTCTGACAGCGCTTTGATCGGGGCCACAGCCGAAGATCAACTGACGATCGAGGCTGGGGACGGCAAAGTGCACACAGATTTGGCCGAGCTCGGACTCCGCTTCCAGGTCCCGGATGGAGTTGCGACCACTTCCGCAGCCTGGCTCGTCACAGACTCTCGGGTCATGTCGTGGTCACGCAAGCGCGACCTCAAGCGTCTCGCTGGCGTGCTGGGGTCACTGATCCGGCTGCAGAACACCATCGAGATGGACATCGCCGACCTCTTGCTCGAGCTCGACGAACATCAGGCTTGGAAATGGCTCGGCTTCGAGGACCTCGAGGACTACGCCGAAGAGCATCTCGGCATGGGACGATCCACAGCGCGCAAGCGCGTCTGGCTGGTCCGAAGCCTGCGTCACCGGCCCGAGATCCGCGCTGCCTTCGATGATGGCGTCCTCGGACTCGTGGCGACCCAGTGTGCCGTCGTGGCCTTGCGCGACGCTAGGGCCGATGCAGCGCTCCAGAAGCAATGGATCGAGAACGCGCGCGACCGGACCGTGAAGGGTCTGCGGGACGACATCCGTCTGGTCAAACGCAACCATCTGCTCCGGTGCGTCGAGGTCGCACGTGGCTTGACCCCAGGTCTTGCTCCACGTTTTCCGGGCCGCGGACTCGCAGAATCGACTTCTGCTCCACGTTTTCCGGGTCAAGGACCGGCGCAATCCGATTCCGCTCCACGTTTTCCGGGTCAGCCACCCGACCCGCGTGCTCCACATCACTTCGCACCAGCGAGCGACGCCGAATGGCGGGCTGCGCTCCGCTTCGGGCCTGGACAAACCTTCGACTCCGTCTTCGCTCTCGGCTACGGGCTCCTCGAGCGCGTCGTCCATCACGGGCCTCTCATGGAAGTCCCCCTCACCTTCCATCTACTCGAGGCCGAAGCCAGCATTTTCCTGCGCAGCATCGAAGCCGCTCGACGAGTGCTCGTCGAGCGTGTCCAGAATTCGTCCGCACCCGGGGACCAGAGCCGATTTACTCCCGCGACGCGCATCGCACAAGACTACGTCCACCACGGTGAACGCGTCCCGAGCTGGGTCGGTCTCTTGGCCCTCCTCGAAGAATGGGTCATGGTGCACGACGCCTTGAAGTCCGACGGCACTCGACCCGTCCTCCGGCGCGACCGTTATCGCTGCATGGCACCGGGATGCACGGCGCGCGTCAACGTCCAGGTACATCACCTGGAATACCGCGGCTGGGGCGGCGACAACGCACCCGAGAACCTCCTCGTGCTCTGTGTGTTTCACCACTTGCAGGGCGAGCACGGTGGCTTGGCCCGTGTCCGCGGCCGCTCCCCGCTCGCTGTCGTCTGGCAGCTCGGCGTCGACGATCTCGCCGTCTGGTACCGAAACGAACGCCGTATCCCGCCACCGACTGAGTTCATGCGCTGACGGTGCGCTCGATCGCCGTCCTGGGGATCACTGAATCGTCAGGCAGTGTGGGGGGTGGACGTGGCATTTGCCGGTGGTCCGGAGTGCGCTGAACCAGCCGGCCGAGAACCGTGCTGTATCCCGCTACAGGCCACTGGCTCATGCCGGCACGGCGCCGCGAAAGATCAGCGCGTCAGCTTGCGGTACTGGATCCGATGCGGCTGATCCGCCTCGCGGCCGAGTCGGGCGCGGCGCGACGCTTCGTAGTCCTGGTAATTGCCCTCGAACCAGACGACCTGGCTGTCGCCCTCGAATGCGAGGATGTGTGTCGCGATGCGGTCGAGGAACCAGCGGTCGTGGCTGATGACGACGACACAGCCGGCGAAGTCGAGCAGCGCCGCTTCCAATGCGCGCAAGGTGTCGACGTCGAGATCGTTGGTGGGCTCGTCGAGGAGCAGCACGTTGGCGCCCGCCATGAGCATTTTGGCGAGATGGAGCCGGTTGCGCTCGCCACCCGAGAGATCCGCGACGCGCTTCTGCTGGTCGGCGCCCTTGAAGTTGAACTGACCGACGTAGGCGCGTGACATCATCGCGCGCTTTCCGACC
Source organism: Candidatus Krumholzibacteriia bacterium (assembly GCA_035649435.1). GTDB lineage: Bacteria > Krumholzibacteriota > Krumholzibacteriia > DASRJW01. The sequence continues at coordinate 19,423 of DASRJO010000113.1, forward strand.
TGGAGCTGATCGAGGCCGCCGGAGATCTCTTCGAACACGGTCTTTTCGCCGTCGAGCGAGTCCCGCACCTGGTCCACGTGCGCGATGACCACGGTCTCCCCCTGGCGCAGCGTGCCGGCGTCGGGAGTTTCCTGGCCGGTGATCAGGCGAAAGAGCGTCGTTTTCCCGGCCCCGTTCGGCCCGATGATGCCGACGATGCCGCCTGGCGGCAGGCTGAAGCTCAGATTCTCGAAGAGCAGATTGTCGCCATAGGCCTTGCGCAGCCCGGTCGCCTCGATGACGACGTTGCCGAGCCGAGGCCCCGGCGGAATGTAGATTTCATCGGTCTCGCGCCGCGTTTCGGCTTCCGCGGCCAGCAGCTTCTCGTAGGCGGCGATGCGTTGGCGGCTGTGGTTCTTGCGCAGGTTCGGCGTCATCTGCATCCACTCGAGCTCGTGCTGCAATGTGCGCGCGCGCCCTGAGTTGGGCTTGTCCTGCTGTGTCAACACGCGCAGCTTCTGATCGAGCCACGAGGAGTAGTTGCCTTCCCACGGGATGCCGGCGCCGCGGTCGAGCTCCAGGATCCATGCAGCCGCCTTGTCGAGGAAATACCGGTCGTGCGTCACGGCCACGACCGTGCCCGGGTATTCGCGCAAGAAGCGCTCGAGCCAGGCGACGGACTCGGCGTCGAGATGATTGGTGGGCTCGTCGAGAAGCAGCAAGTCCGGCTTTTCGAGCAGCAACCGGCAGAGTGCGACGCGGCGCCGCTCACCGCCGGAGAGCGTGGACACCTCCGCATCCGGGGGCGGGCAACGCAGCGCGTCCATGGCGATTTCGAGCTTGTGGTCGAGCTCCCAAGCGTTCACGGCCTCGATACGGTCTTGGACTCGCCCTTGCTCTTCGAGCAGCTTTTCCATTTCATCGCCGTCCAGCGGCTCGGAGAAACGCGCAGCGATCTGCTCGAAGCGGTCGAGGAGCGCACGAGTTTCCGCCACCGCCATTTCGATGTTGCCCTTCACCGTCTTGGTGAAATCGAGCTGGGGTTCCTGCGGCAAGTAGCCGACCTTGGCGGTCTTGGCCGGCATCGCTTCGCCGGTGAACTGCTGGTCCACACCGGCCATGATGCGCAGCAAGGTGCTCTTGCCGGCGCCGTTCGGGCCGATGACCCCGATCTTGGCACCCCAGAAGAACGACAACCAGATGCCCTTCAAGATCTCGACCTTCGGAGGGACGACCTTGCGCAGATCCTTGATGGTGAAGATGTACTCGCCGGCCATTCGCAGTTCCTCTCGAAGATCGTATTGGTCACGGGGCATGGTCCCGACTTCGCGTCGAGCTCGGAGGCCGTGAACCTACCGAAAAAGCAGCTTCGATTCAAGCGTCAGGTCACGGAGTCGGGGCTTACCGCCGTCCCCATCGACTTGATGTGGACGTCGCGCTGCGGGAAGGGAATGGCGATCCCAGCCGAACTCAGGGCCGCGAGCGCGGCGACGGCGACATCGCTGCGGATGCGCATCCATTGGTCGATGTTCGTACTCCACACTCGCAGCTGGAAATCGAGCGAGCTGTCGCCGAAAGCGATGAACAGCGCCGAGGGCGGCGGTTGCGCGGCGACATCCGGGTGGCGGGCGCCGGCCGAGACGAGCAGGTCGATCACCGTCTGCGGATCGCTGCCGTACTCGACGCCCACGTTCACGTCGATGCGCCGCTGCCGGTCGGACAGGGTCCAGTTCACCACTTCGTTGGCGATCAAGTTGGCGTTGGGGACGATGACCTCGGCGCCTTCAAAAGTGCGCACGGTGCTCGAACGCATGCCGATGCGCTTGACCTCGCCGGTCGTTTGGCCAATCTGCACCGAGTCGCCGGGCATGATCGGGCGCTCGACCATCAAGATCAGCCCCGAAACGAAATTGTTGATCACGTTCTGCAGACCGAAGCCGACACCCACACCGAAGGCGCTGGCGATGATGGTGAATTTGCTGAGCTCGATGCCGGTGGCGGCGACGGCGAGAAAGAAACCGCAGAGCACGAGAATGTAGTGCACCCCGGTCGAGATCGCATACGGCAAGCCGCGCGGCAAGGACACACGCGGGTAGATTTCTTCGGCGAGAATGAATCGCACCGCACGCGACACCAGGACGGCAGCTCCCACCGTGACCGCAAAGCTCACGATGTCGCCGAGGGAGAAGGCGAATTCACCGAAGCGGGCCTGGGCAGCCAGGATTTTGCGCACGCCGCTCGTGACGACGCCCCAGAGCAGCATGGCTTGCAGCGCCTTCTGCACCCACAAGAAAACCAGCAGCGCGCCCAGTAGGACGGTCGCGCGCCGGTGCAGCATCGCTTCGTGGTTGCGGACCAGCGGCGACTTGCGCAGGTACGAGATGCGGAAAACGACGCGCAGCAGCGCTTCCACCACCAAGAACGCACCGTAGAGCGCCAGGCCGAGATACGCTGCGCGCACGACCCCGCGCATGGTGAGCGAAGCCAACGACGCATTGCCCACGATGTTGGCGAGGAGCGCGATCGACACCAGGCCGAAGGCGATCCATTGCAGGGCGAGCACCAAGCGCCGTGACGCGGTGGTTGGATCGGACGCGCGCCGTGAGCGGCGCAGCATGGGCACCAGAACCCAAAGAGCCAGCACGCATTGGAGAACGAGCACGAATCGTTGCAGCGGTGAGAGGTAGATCGCCAGCTCGGCGAGAATGCTCAAGACACGCAACGCGACGAGGGCGGACAGGAGATAGGTGTGTCGGACGATCCAGGGTGGGAGGACTCGGAATAACGGAATGAAAAGGAGCGTGGTTCCGACATCGAGCACGAGAAAAGGCAACCCCGGCAATGCGAGCGTGGTGACGAGGGCGGCGGCGATCGTGGCCGCGGAGACTGGCCGCGACAGGATCCGGACCGCCGCTCCCATGTCTTGCTCCGGGTGACGTTTTCGCATCCGGCGCCCGAGCTGAATGGCGATCGCGAGGAGAACGAGGAAGAGAGCCCCACAAGCGATCAAAGCTTTGCGTTCCATGACCACGAACTCGCGAACTTCCTGCACGTCGTTTCGCAGGCCCGTGGTGGCTTGGTCGAGTTGCTCGCCCAACCCGAATGGTGGATGCAGAGCCACGCTCCAAAGCGGCGGGACGTCGAGGACGGAGAGCTGCATGCGTGCACGCGTGCGCGCCGCCTCGATCATTTGGAGGCCCTCGTCTAGGAAGTTCTCGGCGCGTCCCACCTGTCCTTCGACGGTGAAAACCTCGGCGCGGCGCTCGAGGAAGCGAGTTTCGATCGCAGTAATGGAGTCGATGGCCTCGCGGGGGACCTCCAACAGCTGCGGCGGCGCCAGCGAATCCAGGCCTGCGAGCGTCGCAACCCATGTCGAACGCAGATCGAGCAACGTTTGCAGGTCGTGATCGATGGAGCGCCCCCGCCGCTGCAGCTTTGCATGCCAGGACACAATGGGGGTTCGCACTCGTCTGACGCGGCGCTCCATCTCCGCCACGTCGCGGGTGGAAACAGCTTTGTCGATCAGGCCCTCGGTCGATGCGAGCAGTTCTTGGGCGCGGTCGAGCGCCGCCGGCAAAGCGCCGCGAATCGCGTCCAATTCGGCGTCGGGTCCATGACGATCGCGCATGAACTCGAGCACCGCCTGGGTCTCTTGCATCTTGACGGAGATCAACGATTGCGGAATCGGCTGCACGACTGGCGCGGATTCCTGTTGGGCGGGAGCCGATGGGGTCTCTGCCGCAGCTGGCACGGACAAGATGGATGAGACGAGGGCAAGCGAGACGAGAGCATTCACGCCGACGGAACCCCCCATGCGATCTGCCGCTGTGTTTCGGGGTCGAAGAAGTGGAGCCGGTGGCGCTGGAAGTGCAACCCCACCTGGGCGCCGAGAGCGAGCCCGACCTGGCCCGGCACGAGGACACGCACCGGCTCTGCGCTCGGTTGCTCGAGCACGACGTGGAGCAGCGTCTCGCGACCGAGTGGTTCGACGACGTCCACACGTCCGCGCGCGTCGGCCCCCGAACCGTCGGGGATGGACACATCCTCGGGACGGATGCCGACGACGACCGGGCGGGAATCCGTCGCCCTCGAAGCGGGAGCTTTCCCGTCCTGCGGCAACGCGGGAAAAGGCGGCAGGTCGATGACCGCACCCGTCATCTCGAGGCGTGAGGTCTTCCCATCGGGTGTGCGCGTGATCGAGCCTGGAAGAAGATTCATCCGCGGCGAGCCGACGAAGCGTGCGACGAACTGCGTCGCCGGGCGGTTGTAGATCTCGAGCGGCGTGCCAACCTGGAGGAAGCGCCCAGAATGCATCACGGCGACACGGTCGCCGAGCGTCATCGCCTCTTCCTGATCGTGGGTCACGTAGAGCATGGGCACGTGCAGCTCCCGGTGCAAGCGTGCGATCTCGGTGCGCGTTTGCACGCGCAGCTGCACGTCGAGATTGGAGAGCGGCTCGTCGAGGAGGAATGTCTTGGCGTTGCGCGCGATGGCACGCCCGAGAGCGACGCGCTGGCGCTGCCCGCCGGAGAGCTGCGAGGGCTTGCGGTCGAGGAGCGTGGTGATTCCGAGACTCTCGGCGACCTCCGTGGCGCGCCGAGCGACTGCTTGGCGCGATTCGCCGCGCATCTTGAGACCGAAACCCAGGTTGTCGCGCACACTCATGTGTGGGTAGAGGGCGTAGTTCTGAAACACCATGGCGATGTCGCGCTGCTGTGGTGGCAGCTCGGTCACGTCGCGACCACCCAGGAGCACACGGCCCTGCGTCGGCGACTCGATCCCCGCCACGATCCGGAGCAGCGTGCTCTTGCCACACCCCGAGGGTCCGAGGAGGACGACGAGCTCGCCGTCGCGGACTTCGAGGTCGACGCCGGCCACGGCGGTGTGACCGCCGGGGAAGATTTTCTCGATCGCCTCGAGGCGCAGCTCGGGCATGGTTCCTCCTGGAATCTGCGGCATGATACTCGATGCCCTCGCGGCCAGGCGGGTTGCGTTCCCCCGGGGCTTCCCGGATGATGACCGCCGTCATTCGGCCAAGGAGGAGATCGCCATTCCTCGTGCACGCGCAAGGACGGCACGTGACGCAGCGCCGACACCCAGGCCGCTGCAAGGATGGGCTCGGCGCGGCCGGGTACTGCCGCGATGGGTCGTCTGCATCGGCGCCCTCACCGTGATTGGTTGCGGCCGAACGCACGACGAGTCTCGGATCCCGGCAGAAACCGGCGCGAGCGACGCCGAGGCGGCCTTCCTCGACACACTGGAAGTACGCACCTTCCGCTGGTTCTGGGACCTGAGCGCGTCACGCACGGGGCTCACGCCCGACCGCTGGCCGACGCTTTCGTTCGCGAGCGTGAGCGCCACGGGATTCGCGCTCACGGCTTATCCCATCGGCGTCGAACGTGGCTACGTGACGCGTGACCTTGCGCGCCGCCGTGTACTCGAGACCTTGCAATGGTTCTGGTCGGCGCCGCAGGATACGTCGCGCACCGGAGCCACGGGCTATCGCGGCTTCTTCTATCACTTTCTCGACGCCGAGACCGGACTCCGCTTTCGCGATGTCGAGCTCTCCACGGTGGACACCGCTCTCTTCCTGGCCGGCGCGCTCTTCTGCCAGTCCTACTTCGACGGCGAGGCGTCGGAGGAAACTGACATCCGCGCGCTGACCGATTCGCTGTACGCGCGCGTCGACTGGCGTTGGGCACAGGTGCGCCCGCCCTCGATCGGCCATGGTTGGACGCCCGAGGAAGGCCATCTTGCTTACGATTGGCGCGGCTACAACGAGGCGATGCTCGTCTACTTGCTGGCACTCGCATCTCCCACACACCCCGTGTCTGCCGAGGCCTGGGAATCCTGGACGTCGGGATACCGCTTCGGAACATTCCACGGCCAGGAACATGTGGGATTCGCGCCACTCTTCGGCCATCAGTACACGCATGTGTGGATCGACTTCCGCGGCATCCAAGACGCGGCCATGCGCGCGCATGGGCTCGACTACTTCGAGAATTCGCGCCGCGCCGTGGTGGCACAGCATGCGTACGCTGTCGCCAACCCGATGGGCTGGTCGGGCTACGGGGCGGAGCTTTGGGGGTTGACCGCCTGCGACGGTCCGGTCGAGGGTGCGTTCGAGATCGACGGCATGCGGCGCGAGTTCCACACCTACTGGGCGCGCGGCGCTTCCTTCACCAATGTGCAAGACGACGGCACGATCTCACCCGCGGCCGCGGCAGGATCCATCGCCTTCGCCCCGGATCTGGTGATCCCCATGTTGCGGGTGCTCCGCGACACCTACGGGACGCATGTCTTCGCCCGCTACGGTTTCGTCGACGCGCTCAACCCCACGTTCAAGCTCCAGGTTCCGGTCCAGCACGGACGCGTCGATCCGGAGCTCGGTTGGTTCGACACCGATTACCTCGGCATCGATCAAGGCCCGGTGTTGGCGATGGTGGAGAATCACCGGAGCGAGCTGGTGTGGCGGATGATGCGCCGCAACCCCCACGTCGTCCGCGGTCTGCGCGCCGCCGGATTCACCGGCGGTTGGCTGGCGACGTTGCCGGAGGGACGATGAACGCGATCTGCCGCGCGAAGCGAGATCGACCCACCAATCGACGAATGCACGTCGTCTGGATGGCCGTGGCCTTTGGGATTCCCGCCTGCGGCGGCTCGGAAGATGCGCAGCCGACGACGTTGCGCTTCTGGGCCATGGGGCGCGAAGGCGAAGTGGTGCAAGAGATGTTGCGCGACTTCGAGGTGGAGCAACCCGGCATCCGAGTGCGGCTGCAACAGATTCCTTGGACCGCGGCACATGAGAAGCTGCTCACCGCGCACGTGGGGCGATCGACGCCGGATCTCGCCCAGCTCGGCAACACTTGGATCGCCGAGTTCACCGCTCTCCGCGCGCTGGAGCCGCTCGACGATCGGATCGCAGCTTCGACGACCCTCGACTCGACGTCGTATTTCGCCGGCATCTGGGAGACGAATCGGATGCAGGACAACATCTATGGTGTGCCCTGGTACGTGGACACGCGCCTTCTCTTCTATCGCAAGGACATCCTGGCCCGCGCCGGTTACGATTCGATCCCCGCCACGTGGAGCGAATGGCGCACCGTGATGGAGGCGATGCTGCGCGTTGTCGGCAAGGACCATTACACCATTCTCCTGCCGCTCAACGAGTGGCTGCCGGTCGCGCTCCTCGGCCTACAGACGGGTTCGCCGCTCCTCGCCGACGCAGGCACGCGCGGCGCGTTCGCCGCGCCGCCGTTCCGGCGTGCCTTCGCGTTCTACGTCGATCTGTTCCAGAGCGGTCTCGCGCCGCCGGTGACCAACACGGAGATCGCCAACCTCTATCAGGAGTTCGAGCGCGCTTACTTCACCATGTACATCACGGGTCCGTGGAACTTGGGCGAGTTTCGCCGGCGGCTGCCGCCGGAATCCCAGGACACCTGGGCGACATCGCCGCTCCCGGGCCCGGATGGGCCCGGCGTGTCGATCGCGGGCGGATCGAGTCTCGTGCTCTTCCGCGGCTCGCGCCACAAGGAAGCCGCCTGGCGGCTGGTCGAGTTCCTGTCCCGACCCGAGCAGCAGCTGCGCTTCTACCATCTCACCGGGAACTTGCCGGCGCGCGTGGAGACTTGGGGCGACACGGCGCTGACACAAGATGCCAACATGCGCGCCTTCGGCGCCCAGCTGCGTCGTGTGGTGCCGGCGCCCAAAGTGCCGGAATGGGAGCTGATCGCGACACGGCTGCAAGAGCGCGGCGAGCTCGCAGTGCGCGGCAGCGTGAACCTCGATTCGGTCCTGGCCATGCTCGACCGCGACGTCGATCGGATTCTCGAAAAACGGCGCTGGATGCTGGAACATGGGCGACTCACGACGGCGGGACCCGGGAGCACGAGCCCATGACCACGGTGGCCATGAACTGGAGCACGAGTCCATGAGCACGGCGGTCGAACGGCGGCAAGCGCGCGTCGCCGGTCTGTTCTTCGGGCCTGCGGTTCTTCTCATCGGCGTCTTCTTCTTCGTGCCTGTGTGCATCGGGCTCCTCCTCAGCCTCACGGACTTCGACCTCTATGCCATCGGTGCGCGCGAGGCCGCGCGTTTCGTTGGCCTGCGCAACTATGCCGACATGCTGGCGAACCCGGTGTTCTGGACCGCTCTCCGCAACACGCTCTACTTCGTCCTCGTCGGCACACCGCTCTCGGTGCTGGTGTCGCTCGTGGGGGCGCTGCTGCTCAACGCCAAGCTCGTGCGCTACCGGTCGTTCTTTCGCACCGTGTACTTCGTGCCCGTGGTGACCACGCTCGTCGCCGTCTCCATCGTTTGGCGCTATCTCTACCATCCACGCTATGGGCTCGTGAACCATGCCCTCGGCTGGTTCGATCTCGGTCCGGTCGATTGGCTCGGCGATCCGCATTGGTCGATGCCGGGCATCATCTTTCTGTCGGTGTGGAAGAACTTCGGTTACAACATGCTGATCTTCATCGCCGGGCTGCAGAACATTCCCGAGGAGCGTTACGAGGCGGCGGCCATCGATGGCGCGGGGGCCTGGCGGCGCTTCCGTCACGTCACCCTGCCCGGGCTCGCGCCGATCTTTCTCTTCGTCGGTGTCACGACGATGATCGGCAGCTTCCAGATCTTCGCCGAGCCCTATGTCATGACCCAAGGTGGGCCCCTGCGCAGCACCACGAGCCTGGTTCTGTTCATGTACGAGGAAGGGTTCCGCTGGTGGCGGATGGGGGTCGCGGCGGCGATCGCCTTCCTGCTCTTCCTGCTGACGTTCGCCTGGACCTTGGTGCAGCTGCGCTTGCAGCAAGGAAAGCGATGAAACGCCGTACGCTGCAGATCTCGAGCCTGCATGCGGCGCTCCTCCTCGGCGCCGTGGTGACTCTGACGCCGCTCGCGTGGATGGTGTCGGCGTCGCTCATGCCGGCGGGCGACGCCAACGTTTTCCCGCCGCGCTTCTTGCCGCGCAAGATCACATTCGAGCACTACGTGGCGCTGTTCACCCGGCTCGATCTCGCGCGGCATTTCATGAACAGCGTCGTCGTCACCGTGACGGCCACGGTGCTCTCCGTCATCCTCAATGGGCTCGCGGGCTATGCCTTCGCCAAGCTGGTGTTCCCGGGTCGGGAAAAGCTCTTCCGCGCTCTGACTTTGGCGCTCGTCATCCCGTCGCAAGTGGGGATGCTGCCGCTCTTTCTCCTGCTGCGCGAGATGGGGTTCGTCAACACGTACGCCGGCGTCATCGTGCCGTATCTCGCCAGCGTCCTCGGCATCTTCATGGTCCGGCAGTACGTCGTCGGCGTGCCCGATGATCTCTTGCACGCGGCGCGGGTGGACGGTGCGGGGGAGTTTCGACTGTTCTGGAGCGTCGTCGTCCCCGTCATCCAGCCCATTCTGGTGACCTTGGCCGCGTTCACCTTCCTCTCCGCCTGGAACGACTTCATGTGGCCGCTCATCGTCTTGAGCGATGACCAGAACTACACGTTGCCCGTGGCCCTCGCGAATCTCGTGGGCGAGCACGTGCTCGACACCGAGCTCATGATGGCCGGATCGGTCCTCACCATCCTGCCGGCGTTGCTCGTCTTCCTCGTCTTCCAGCGCGCCTACGTCCGCGGCATCCTGGCCGGGAGCGTCAAGGGTTGAGAGCGAAATCGGTGCATCTCATTCTCGCATTCGGCTGTCTGCTGATGCCTGCTGGCGCTGCGAACTGCCAGGTGGCGAGCGATCGCCGGCTGGATGCCAAGTCACTCGTGGTCGACGACTTCGAGGACCCGAGCCAGTGGTCGGTGCACCCCGCGGATGGCGTCGACCTCGTGATCCGGTCCGAAGCGGGACTGCGCGGCCGTTGCCTGCGGCTCGACTTCGACTTCCACGGCGGCGGCGGTTATGCCGTGGCGCGCCGGACGCTCGCGCTCGAGCTGCCGGAGAACTATGCCTTTTCCTTCCGCTTGCGCGGAGAAGCACCACCCAACCATCTCGAGTTCAAGCTCGTCGATGCGAGCGGCGACAACGTGTGGTGGCACGTGCGGCGCGACGTGCGATTCGGGCGCGACTGGGAAACGGTGACGATCAAGAAGCGACACATCACTTTTGCTTGGGGACCTCTGGGAGGCGGCGAGATTCGCCAGGTGGCGGCGCTCGAGTTCGCCATCACCGCCGGCAGCGGCGGCAAGGGCACGGTCTGGATCGACGAGCTCGAGCTGCGGACTTTGCCGCCTCCGAACGCGGTGCCGCCGCAACCCGTGGCAAGAGCCTCGTCGGTGCGGGGCGGCAGCGATGCGGCGCGCGCCACGGACGGCGATGGATCCACCAGCTGGGAATCTGCAAGCAACGATGCGAAGCCATGGATCGAGCTCGACTTGGGCGAAAGCCGCGAGTTCGGTGGTCTCGCACTCGACTGGGAGCCAGGCCGTCATCCCACGGACTACGACATCGAGTGCTCCGATGACGGGACGACCTGGCGAACAGTGCGCTCCGTGCGTGGCGGCAACGGGGGGCGCGACCTGCACTATTTGCCCGAATCGGAATCGCGGCGACTGCGCGTGAATGTCCGGCGTGGTCCGGAGCGCGGTGTCGCCCTGCGTGAGATCACGATCCAATCGCTCGCGTGGTCGGCGACGCGAACCGCGTTCTTCGAGGCCGTGGCGCGTGAGGCACCCCGGGGTACGTTCCCACGCGGCATGAGCGGCGAGCAGAACTATTGGACGGTCGTCGGCGTGGATCGCGACGCGCGAGAAGCGCTATTCGGTGAAGATGGAGCGCTCGAGATCGGTCGCGGCGAGATCAGCATCGAACCGTTTCTCTGGCATCACGGCCAGCTCGTCACCTGGGCCGACGTGGAGACCGAGCATTTTCTTGAAGAAGGCAGCCTGCCCATTCCCTCGGTGCGCTGGCGGATTGGCGACCTAGAGCTGCTCGTGACCGCGTTCGCAACGGGGGAACCCGGCCGTAGCGCCGTCATCGCGCGCTACCGCGTGCGCAACCGCGGAGGGGAGAGCGTGCAGGCGAAGCTCTTCCTGGCGCTCCGGCCGTTCCAGGTGAACCCACCCACGCAGTCCCTCAACTTGCTGGGCGGCACGGCACCGTTGCGTTCCATCGCCTTCGAAGGGGACCGCGCGATCGTGAACGAAACACACCGGTTGCGGTCGCTGTCGCAACCGGCCGCATCTGGCGCGGTGCACTTCGACGGCGGTGATATCGTCGCCGACTTTCTCCGTCGCGGCGTTCTCCCACCGCAGCAGACCGTGAAGGACGAATTCGAAGCGGCCTCCGGAGCCATCGCCTACTCGCTCGACCTCGCGCCCGGAGAAGAGAGTGACGTGGGTGTCGTCGTTCCTCTCTATGCCGGGACGAAGATCGAGTTGCCAGCGGCAGCGAAGGGGTCATCCCGGTCGGCATCTGCCGATGCAGCACAAAGCTGGGTGGAGGAACGTCTCGAACGCTGCCGCGTGGACTGGCGCGAAAAGCTCGATCGCGTCGTGATCGAGCTCCCGGATTCCGCGGTGACGCAGTCGTTGCGTGCGCAGATCGGCTGGATCCTGGTCAACCGTGCAGGGGCGGCGATCCAGCCGGGGACACGCTCCTATGCTCGTTCGTGGATCCGCGACGGGGCATTGACGTCCTCGGCCCTGCTCCGTGTCGGTCACGCCGATGCGGCGCGAGATTTCCTCGCATGGTTCGCGCCGCACCAGTATGCGAACGGCAAGGTGCCGTGCGTGGTGGACTCGCGCGGCGCCGATCCCACGCCCGAGCACGACAGTACGGGCGAGTTCATTTTTCTCGCGACCGAGGTGCTGCGCATGAGCGGGGATCGCGCTCTCGCCGAGCGTCTGTGGCCGCGCGTGCTGGCGGGCGCGGCGTACCTAGATTCGCTGCGCTCCACCCGGCGCACCGCCGACTACCAAACGCCTGCGAATCGCCACTTTTTCGGTTTGCTGCCGCCATCCATCAGCCACGAAGGCTACTCGGCCAAGCCCATGCACTCGTACTGGGACGATTTCTGGGCGGTGCGGGGATTCCGCGATGCGGTGTTCCTCGCCGAGGCATTGGGGCGAAGCGGCGACCGGGACCGGCTCGTGGCGAGCCGCGACGAGTTCGAGCACGATGTCGCAGCATCGGTCATGGCGGCCATCGCACATCATCGAATCGATTACGTCCCGGGATGCGCCGACATGGGCGACTTCGACGCCACGTCGACGACGATCCTCCTTTCGCCCGTCCAAGCCGAAGGACTCGTGCCAAAGGCGGCCCTGGAGCGAACCTTCGCCAAGTACCTCGAGTTCTCCGCGGAGCGCAGCAAGGGAGCGCCCTGGGAGGCATTCACACCCTATGAGATCCGCAACATCGGTGCGTGTGTTCGACTGGGTTGGCGCGAGCGTGCCAACGAGCTCCTCCAGTTCTTTCTCGCAACGCAGCGGCCGCATGGCTGGCGCCAGTGGCCCGAAGTGGTGTGGCAGGACGAACGCACACCCCGGTTCCTCGGAGATCTGCCGCACGGCTGGGTCGGCTCGGATTACATCCGCTCCGTCCTCGACATGCTGGCGTACGAAAACGAGGCAGACGATACGCTCGTCCTTGCCGCCGGCGTGCCGGTCGATTGGCTGCGCGACAAGGGCGTCGTCGTTCGCAACCTTTCCACATCCTTCGGGCCGTTGAGCTATTCGCTGGGTATGCGAGGTGACGAGGTCGCGTTGCGCATCGAGTCGGGATTGCGCCTGCCCGCAGGCGGTGTGGTCGTGCGTGCGCCCACGCCCTGGCCGATCGGCAAGGTCGTTCTCGACGGCGCAACCGTGAGTCCGGGGCCCGCAGGCGAGATCGTGCTGCGCAATCTGCCGGCCACGCTCGTGCTCCGACGGTGAGATGGTGGAACAGGACACAACTCGAACGGCCGCCCCCGCAACGAATACGAACTGCCCAGCGCGCCCGATGTCGCCCAACCTGGTACAGAGCATCTCTTCTCGATCACTCGTCGATCTGGTGCAATTTCTGTCCCGCAGCCGCCGTCATCTGCGGGTCGCGCATCGCGAGTTCCAGGAGTCGGCGAGCGGCGTCTTTTCTGCCGACCTGCAGGTAAGAATCCACGAGCGCAGCCACGACCTCCCACCCGGCCTCGCCGCTCCCGGTGCGCAACACCGGCTCGAGCCGAGCAATGGCAGCGCTGTGCTCGCCGGCCAGGTTGTACGCGAGCCCGAGGTATCGCAAGACGCGTGGATTCTCGGCACCTCCATGGCGCTCGAGGAGTCGGCCGATCTGGATGGCCTCGCGACAGAGCTGTTCATTCGCGCTCGTGGCTGTCGATTGGAGGTGGCGATTGCAGGCGAGCAGGAGCCACGTGAGCTCGAGTCGCCAGAGCGACACGCGCGCGACCGATTCCCGCGCCACGCGAAACAGCGGCGCTGCGGCTTCGTAGTCGCCGCCCTCCATTCGATAGACACCGATCACCCACTCGAGCGGTCGCTCGGTTTCTCCGTGCAGGCTCGGATCGCGCCAGCGCTCGACCGCCTTGCGGTCGACATCGCTCATGCGCGTTAGCAATTCCTTGTCGAGCCGGTCGACGCGTCGGTACGCCGCTTCGTTGTTCTTCCGGAAGAAGTCGATCTCGAAGAGCTTGCGCAGATGACTGGCGGCGAGGTAGTCGGTATAGACGCTGTGCCCCAGTCGATCGGCGACACGATCCCAGGGGGATTGTTTCTCGATCGCCTCTGCGCTCACGTGCAGAGGCTCTGGCATCGCGGCCATTGTCGTGGCCAAGGTGCGGGCGAACAAAGATTGTCCGCGCAATGACAGATGAACGTGGTCGTCCAAGAGCTCCCACCCGATCGCTCCGCCCGGGCTCTCGGCGCGGAATGCGGCTTCCATGTCGCACAGGATGGCACCCTCACTTGCCGCGTCCCGCACCGCGGCCTGCGCCGCGCTCGTCGCTCGCCAAGGCATGGTGTCGAGATCGCGCGCGCGCACGTAAGCCGCCAGAGCCTCCGTGTGCCGTTCCAGTTGGCTCAGCGCCTGCCCCAGAATGAAATGTACGCGAGCATTCGAGGGATCCAAGTCGATCATCGCGCGCGCCTTCTCTGCCGCACCCCCGGGGTCGTCGGTCAGCAACTTCGCAGCGAGCGACAGGTTCTGCTCGAAAGCATGTCGCTCCGCGTCGGGGAGCTGCGGTGCGGCATCGGACCCGATCGGCGCCAGATCCCGCTCGTTTGTCGGCACCGTGCACAAGATCACCGGCACCTTACGAGCGGCACAACGCCGCACCATGGAGGCCAAGTGTGAGCGCAGGCTCTTCGCCGCGGCTTCGCGCATTCGATCGTCGTCGCGGATTTGCGACTTCGCCGCCGCCGCCCGCTCCATCAGCGTGCCGCTCTTCGGCGCTTTGTCTTGCATCCGCGACTGCAGCCATTGCGACAACCCGAGCCCGCGCACCCAACGCAGCAGGCGCATGCCGACCGGGGACCTTGCGAGGCGCGGCAGCGACGCCATGCCATAGGCGCCGTAGAATTCGTTGTTGCCCACCATCAACACCACGAGGTCGGGGTCGTGATCGAGGACCTCGTCGAGAATGCAGAGGACCGGATAGCTCGCGACCGCGGTGGCGCCGAAGTTCAGCACCTCGACCGCTCGCTCGCCGCCCCAGGCCTCGCGCAGCATCGTCTCGAGAAAGGATCCATTGGTGAGCGGCAACGGTTGTGGGAATCCCTGAATCGCCGACTCGCCGAGGAAGGCGATGCGCGTGGTCTTGGCGGGTTTGGGCGTGGTGAAGTGGATCTCGCGCATGCCGCCACCCTGGACCGCACGCCCGAAGAAGGTGTCCGTGCCGCGTCGGCTGGTGTCGTACCACGTGACGCCATCGTCTTCGCCCACACGCTGGATCACGGATGGATAGCCGCCGTAACCGCCGAGCCGGGACATGATCTCTGCCAGGACAAAGACGGCGCACGGCAACGTCCACATGACAAGATGGAAGACGAAACGCCGGCGCCTCGAGAGGGCTCGCACCGAAGGACGGACCGCGCGTCCGGTGGCAGGGCGTCCCGGTGACGCCTTCGCCCGGCCTCGTCTCTTCCGCGTCATGCGCCCTTCCGGATGGCGAGAGTGTATCGGAGAAATGGTACTCGCTCGGAACGTAAGCTGTCGTGATCGATGAGCTTCACTCGTCGAGGACCGCGCCGCGCGAGCGAATGACTTCGCGGTAGAAATGCGCGCTGGCCTTGGGCGTGCGCACCTGGGTGTCGAAGTCGACGTGCACGAGGCCGAAGCGTTTGGAGAAGCCGCTGGCCCATTCGAGGTTGTCGAGAAGCGACCAGGCGAAGTAGCCGCGCAGGTCGACGCCGCGCTGCATGGCGGCTCGGGCGGAGCGCAGGTGGGTGCGGAAGTAGTCGACGCGCAAGGGATCCTTCACCACTCCACTCGCATCGACGGGCGGATCGGCGAAGGCGGCGCCGTTCTCGGTGACATAGAGCCGCAGGTCGCCGTAGCGCTCCTTCACCCAGCAGAGCGTGCGCGTGAGGCTCTCCGGGTGCACCTCCCAGTCGAGCTCGGTGTAGACGCTGCCGCGTTGGCGCTCGGACCGCGCCTGCAGCAGTCCGGCCTGGGGATCGTGCCGCACGACGTTGCGCGTGTAGTAGTTGATTCCCAGGAAATCGATCGGCGTGCCGATGAGGGTGAAATCCCGTGCGGGGAACTCGGGCCAGGCGCTGCCGAACATCTGATGCAGCTCCTCGGGGTAATGACCGAAGAAGACCGCATCCAAGTATTGGCGGTTCATGTACGCGTCGGCGCGTTGCGTCGCTGCCAGATCCTCGGCTCGTTCCGAAGCCGGGACCTTCGGCTCGAGATTGACCACGAGACCGATCTGCCCGCGGCCGTCGCTCCGGAATGCCTGCACCGCCGATCCGTGCGCACGCAGGAGGTTGTGCGACACGTGCGGCACTTCTTCGAGACTGCTGTGCCCGGGGGCGTGAACGCCATGCAAATAGCCGGCATCGGCGACGACCCACGGTTCGTTGAGTGTCGCCCAGAGCGGCACCCGGTCGCCAAGTGCGCGGAAGACGATGTGCGCGTAATCGCCGAACCAGCCGGCGACGTCGCGGTTCAACCAGCCGCCGCGATCGTCGAGGGCGGCGGGCAGATCCCAATGGTAGAGCGTGATGCAGGGCTGGATGCCCACTGCGAGCAACGCATCCACCAAGCGCGCGTAGAAATCGAGACCGGCGCGGTTCACGCGCCCATGGCCCTCGGGAAGGACGCGCGCCCAGGCGATGCTGAAGCGGTACGCCTGCAGTCCGAGCTCGTGCATGAGTGCCACGTCATCCAGTGCGCGGCGATAGTGGTCACAGGCGACATCGCCCGTTGCTCCATCCTGCATGCGGCCGGGCGTGTGCGCGAAGAGGTGCCAATTGCTGGCTCCGGCGCCATCGGCGAGCGGCGAACCTTCGACTTGATACGCCGATGTCGCGGCTCCAAAGAGGAAGTCGGCGGGGAACAGAGTGCGATCGCCGGGCGGCGGCTGGTTCTGCGCCTCGGGTGGGGAAGGGACGCCGCGCTCGTTCGATCTCATGCTTTGACTCCGTCGAGTTTGCCGAGCACGAGATCGACACGATGCGTGCGGCCATCGCCGAGCAGCGGCACGTACGCGACTCCCGCACTCACGGCGAGCGGCTTGCCGTCCAGCTGGGCCTCGCGGACGCCGAGGCCGCGGCCGTGCGTGTTGCGCGCGGCGATCTCGTAGCGAGTCGACTCGCCGGGAGGTTGATAGCGCAACGTGAACCCCGGCCAGTCGTCCGGGACGCATGGAAAAATCCGGATGGTGTTGCCCTCGACCAAACGGAAGCCGAGGAGCGATTCCAACACGATGCGATACATCCAGCCAGCAGAACCCGTGTACCAGGTCCAGCCGCCGCGGCCCACGTGCGGCGGTGCGCCGTAGACATCGGCGGCCACGACAAAGGGTTCGACGCGGTAGACCTCGACGGATTCTCGGCTCCTCGTGTGGTGCATAGGGCTCAGCATCTCGAGGAGGCTCGCGACTCGATTGTTCTCACCCAGCTCGGCCAGGGCGCGCACCACCCAGAGAGCCGCGTGCGTGTACTGTCCGCCGTTCTCACGCACGCCACGCGCATAGCCTTTGATGTAGCCGGGATCATCCGCGCTGTCGGCGAAAGGCGGCCACAGCAACCGGATGATCCCTTCCGTCTCCGAGATCAAGTGTTCATCGGCGGCGCGCATGGCGCCTCTGGCCCGATCCACGGGCGCCGCGCCCGACAACACCGCCCATGCTTGCACGAGCGCGTCGATGTGGCATTCTTCACTCTCGCGCGAGCCGAGCGGCTTGCCGTTGTCGTAGTAACCACGGCGGTACCACTCGCCGTCCCAACCGCTCGTTTCGAGAGCCGCTTGCAACTCGCGGCGATGCTGCTCGTAGCGCCGCACCCGTTCGCCATCGCGACGGTTGTCGCAAAGACCCACGAAATCGCCAAGGACGGCGTAGAGGAAGAATCCCATCCACACACTTTCGCCGCGCCCCTCGCGGCCGACGCGGTTCATGCCGTCGTTCCAATCTCCCGTGCCGAACAGCGGCAGCCCGTGTGCGCCGCGCACGAGGGAGCGGTCGATGGCTCGGCAGCAGTGCTCGTACAGCGTGCCCTCGGTGGCAGAAAGGCGTGGTTCGAGGTAGGCCTCGTCCTCGCCCGGAGCGAGCGCGCGGGCACTGAGATACGGCAGGCGTTCGTCGAGGATGCGCCAATCGCCGGTCGCGAGAACGTAATGCGCGCTCAGGAACGGCAGCCAGAGGAGATCGTCGGCGAAGTGCGTGCGGATGCCACGATCGCGGGGTGGATGCCACCAGTGCAGCACGTCGCCGTCCTCGAACTGATGCGCGGCGTGCAGGAGAATCTGCGCGCGCGTCCTGTCCGGCCAAATCGGCAGCAGCGCCGAGGCATCCTGAATCTGATCGCGGTAGCCGAATGCCCCGCCCGATTGATACAGCGCCGTGCGTGCCCAGATGCGGCAGGCGAGTGTCTGGTACGGCAGCCAGCCGTTCGCGAGCAGGTCGAGGGCTCGTGACGGGGTCTCGATCTGCAGTCTCGCGAAGCTCTGGTGCCAGAACGCCAGCACATCGCGGCGCGAAGTTTCCACGGCGTCGAGCGAACCGTAGCGCTCGACAAGCACGCGCACCTCGTGCATGTCGCGTCCTTCGCCGAAGAGAAAGCAAACTGCAGACGTCGACCCCGGGGATAGCTCCACGGTCACCTGCTGCGCGAAGCAGGGATCGAGCCCGCCACCCGTCCGGCCATCGAGCGTCGAGCCATGACGCAGCGCCGCGGGATGGGCCATGCTGCCGTTCCGACCCAGGAACGACATGCGGTCGGCACTCACGTGCGCGGCGGGGTTCGGTGCCGATGCGGCGAACGCGATGCTGCTGGCGAATTCTCCCGCCGCTGGATTCCGCGCCAGCAGGGCCCCCGTTTCGCCGTCGCGCTCGCACACGATGTCGGTGGCGCTTTCCTCCGGCAGAGCCCCGAGTACGAGTCGTTGATAGGCGAAGAGCGAGAGTCGACGCCGGTGATCGCTCGCGTTCGTGAGCTGGACGACCGTGCACTTCACCGGATCGTGTCGTGGCACGAACAGCGTTGTTTCCTGCACCAGCGCATGGCTCTGGTGTCGGAATCCGCTCCAGCCGAAGCCGTGGCGCACCTCGTAGTCCCCGTCGGCGGGAGCCGGACCCGGGAGTAGCGACCAGAAATCTCCCGTCGCCTCGTCGCGGATGTAGAGCGCCTCACCATGCGAATCGAGAACGGGGTCATTGGCCCAGGGGGTGAGCCGGTGCTCGCGACTGTTCTGGCTCCACGTGCACCCGGCACCCGTTTCGCTCGCCAGGAAGCCGAAGCGTTCGTTGGCGATCACGTTCGTCCATGGTTGCGGCGGCAGTCCGTGCAGCGAGCCTCCCTCGCCGCGCAGGGACAGACAGTACTCGCGCCCATGATTGGCGAAGCCGCCGTAACCATTGGTGTACTCGAGACTCTCGGTCGTGGACATCCGGGCCGCGAGATCGACTGGCGCGGGCGAAGCGGATGCGCGAGCTGCTGCTTTCTTGCGTTTCCGTGCGAACACCGTCGCCGAGGGCGGTGCGGCCGAGCCGCTCAAGTCAGGCAGAGTCTCGCCCACGACCAGGCGTGCCCGGCTCTCGAGGAGATCGATGTCGGCGGTCCGCCCCAGGTCGAGAACACGCAGCGTCCCGGCCCATGGCCGCTTCCCATCCTCGTTGGGGATTGGACTCTCGCCGCCGAGAAGCACGAGATCGATCGGGAGGCCGAGATCGCGCCAGACCGCGTGCATCGCCAGGATCCTATTCGCGGCGGCGGAAGCCCGGCCCAGAACGAATGGACGCTGTGGCGAGAGACCCAGTCGCTCGAGATCTTCCCGCACCTCGTTGCCAGTGGGACGCGGCGTGCACAACGAGGGATGACGGTAGAGGAGGGCTCCTGCCAGGGCGTGCGCGTACTCGCCTTCGGCAAGGTCGAGGCCTCTGCGCGCGAGGGCGGCGCGCGCCGACGACTCCGCGTGGTCGAAGGCCGTGTCGATTGCGCTAGCGCTCGAATGGTCGGCCACCATCGAGAGCGCCCGATCGCGATCCTCCGCGGCGCCGAGCAGGAATGTGGCGACGCGACTTTCTCCCGCGGCCAGGTCGAACACGCAACGAAGGCTCACGATCGGATCCAACACGTCGCCGCAAGTTCCCGTGAGCGCAGTGCGAAGCGCGAGAGGTGCGGCACGTGAGCCACCGCGGCCGAGGAAACGCGCTCGATCGGTTTCGTGCCCCGAAACGTCCGCACCGCAAAGCGCGTGCACGAGCCAGGGATGCTGTTCGCTCGGCGAGCGCGGCCGACGTCGGGCCAGAAGCGCGGCCAGCGCGGGAAAGGACTCGGTCTGCACGAACAATTTCGAGAAGGCGGGATGCGCCGCATGGTCGGGCGCGGGTGCGAGCACCACCTCGGCATAGCTCGTGATCTCGAGCCGGATGCGGCGCGACGAACGATTCTCGATCGTGAGCCGTCGCATTTCGAGCGCGGCCGCGGCGGCGACGGCGATGTCGAGCCGGCAGACGACGCCATCGTCCTCCCGTTCGATGCGGAAGCGGCCCGGCACCCAGGTCGCCTGATAGTGTTTCGCCGGACGCTGGATCAGGTGATGTCCCACCAACCACGCGACGCCGCTCACGAGATCGCGCACGTAGATTGAAAACGCGTCCGGATCCGCGACGCGATCACCACTCCAAGAAGTGCACGCATGACCTCGGTACCACGAACCGCCCGTTCCCGCGGCGCTCACGAGCACCCGATAATCGCCGTTGGAAAGGAAACGCACCGTCGGCGCGTCTCGCGCCTGCGGATCCAGTGGTGGTGCTCTCAACACAGCCCCCAGCGGCGGGCGTCTCGTTGGGCAGATGAGCCCAGGTCATCGGTGCGAAATCGGCGGCCCGCTCACTGTAGGACTAAGGTCCTACAAGGGAAAGTCCAACTGTGAGCTTGACGGCGCGGGGGTGTTCGTGTAACCGTTTACACGCTCGAACCGAGCGTCTCGCCTGGCGCCCGCGCGTCCAGAAACGGCGCGGCGCATCGGAGTTCGTCGTGGCGACCATCCGAGATGTCGCACGCCTGGCCGGCGTGTCCATCGCCACGGTCTCGCGGGTCTTCAACAACAGCCCGCGCGTGAGCGAGGAAAGTGCCCGCCGCGTCCGCGCGGCGGCGACGCGGCTCGACTACTGGCCGAACACCGGTGCACGCAGCCTCACCACCAGCCGCACCCATGCGCTCGGCGTTCTCCTTCCCGATCTCTTCGGCGAGTTCTTTTCCGAGGTCATTCGCGGCATCGACCATGCCGCGCGTGAAGAAAAGCTGCAAATCCTCGTCTCCAGCTCGCACGCCGACACCGGCGAGCTCGTCACCGCGGCCCGCGCCATGCGCGGGCGCATCGACGGCCTCATCGCCATGGTGCCCGACAACGGCGCGGGGTCCGAGATCCAGCAGATCGTGCGGCGTTTTCCCGTGGTGTTCATGAACCCGCGCACCAAGATGAACGGCTGCAACACGGTGTCCATCGCCAACTACGATGGCGCGCGCGCAGTGGTGGAGCACCTCGTCGGTCTCGGCCACACGCGGATCGCGACGATCCGCGGGCCGAAGGGCAACGCGGATGCCGAGCAGCGCCTGCGCGGTTACCGGGACGCGCTGCGCGCCGCCGGCCAGATGCCGGAACCGAAGCTCGAGCTGCAGGGAGATTTCACCGAGAGGTCGGGGTTCCAGTGCTGCGCCGAGCTGCTTCACCTCGAGCCGAGGCCGTCCGCCGTGTTCGCTGCCAACGACTACATGGCGATTGGGTTGCTGAGCGCCCTGCGCGATGCCGGAATCGATGTGCCGAAGGCCATGGCGGTCACCGGCTTCGACGACATCGCCTTCGCGCGCTACCTCGATCCGGCGCTCACGACGGTGCATGTGGACGCCTATGGGCTGGGAGAGCAGGCGACGCGATCGCTCGTGCCGTTCATGCGTGCTTCACGGCCTTCGCGTTGCACCCATATCGTCTTGCCGGCGACCTTGGCGGTGCGCAGTTCTTGCGGCGCCGCCGACGCACCGCAAGCGGGGCCCATCCGTCGCCGCCGGCGCGAGACCGAGCCCGTGCCTGTCAAAGGCAAGGCTCCGCTTCGAGTCCGGAGTCCATCGCCTACCATGCGGCGGCCGCGCGGCAAGGCAGGTGTGTGATGACGATCCCCCCATTCAAGACCGTTGCGCACGATCACTCGAAATCGCATTTACTCGTGAGGAGGCACCAGCCATGAACGTCGCAAGAGCAACCCTGTTCTTCTTGGTCGCGACGTTGCTCGCCGCGACCACCGTCTGGGCGCAGGCACCGCGCCAGGACGCTATTTGGGCCAAGCGCTCGCAACGCCCGATCACACTCAACGGCGTGCTGAGCGAACCCGGGTGGGCCGTGGCCGAATCGGTCGTGATCAACATGGCCACGGATACCGGCATCCCCGGCAGCGGGTGGAAATACGAGGGCGGCATCCTGCCGAGCGATCCGACCCGTGCGACGCTCAAGTTCCTCGTCGTAGGCAACCAGCTCTACCTGGGTGCGGTGGTGCGCGACAAATCGATCGGCGGCTCGATCGATTTCAATCGCTTCGACGGCTTGCTGATGGGGCTCAAGAACCACTCGGACCCCAACGCGCCCAAGCCGACGGCGGAATACTTCTACTCGTGGTGGTATCCAGTGGAAGCCAATCCACCCCAACCACAGCCTGTAGGGTATCCGCCGAGTTTCATCGGCATTTGGGCCAATTTGCCAGCCGGCTCGCCGCGGAGCGCCGAGCAAATCGCCAACTGGGACGCCGTGACCGTCGTGCACGGGCAAACGAACACCGACACGTCACTCGACACCGACTACACGGTGGAAATGCGCTTCAACTTGACGCCGATGGGGTACGACGTGACCCAGCCCGAAGGCGACATCATCGAGTGGAACGTTTCGATCTACGACTGCGACTGGCAGTGGCCGCTCAACGTCAACATGCTGTCCTACAACCGTGTGTGGTACCAGAGTCCGTGGGGCAACACCGGCTGGTACGACGAAGTGCACATCTACGCCCGGCCCGACGTGACGGTGGAATCCAACAACCCGTTGCCGACCATTCAACCGGAGCTCATCGTGCCCAATGGCGCAGCCCTGGCCGCGCCCACGATGAACGGCACGCTGACGGAACCCGTGTGGAGCACTCTCGCCTACAGGTTCGACATGCGCTACGGCGACGACGCCTTGCGCCAGACGTATCCGGGCGTCGGTCCGTATCGAGCGGGGCAGCATCAACCCACGGTGAACGGTTCGCAGGCGGCGATCCTCGACCCGGCCGATGCCACGGTGCGGATGTTCTTCCGCGGCGACCGGCTCTACTTGGGTTTCGACGTGCGCGACCAGGTCGTGCAGTACCACGCCAACTTCGATCGCTGGGATGGCTTCCTGGTCACTCTCAACGAACGCGTGCAGCGCGGTCCCGACAACGAGCTGCTGGGCAGGCGGCTGTCCTTCCAGGTGAGCGCGGCTGGCACCGCGACACCACAGGACTATCTGACGACGTTGGTGGCCGCAGGCGATGCGCAAGTCAGCCTTGCCCTCAAGAGCGCCACCACCGTGGACACGCTGGGGACGACGGCCGATCAGGGCTACACGGCGGAGATGTGGGTGGATCTGACCGCACTCGGCTACCCTGTGGGATTGGGGGATGGAACGCTCTTCCTCGGCGTCAACTATCTGGATGGCGATTCGTTCGTGCCCAGCAGCGACAGCTATGGCTCGCGGACGTGGTGGTTCCGTGAGTACGAGGGTCAATGCTGCCCGGTGTGGGCCTACATGGCGCCCTCGCCGCCGACCGATATCGCTCTTCCCGAGGCGAATCTCGACGGCTCGATCCTGCTCGGAAGCTACCCGAATCCGGCGCCGCGGCCGACGATCCGCTACGCGCTCGCAAGCTCGAGCCAAGTGACGTTGGAGGTCTTCGATGTCGCCGGCCGTCTGGTCGAGCGCCGGCTTCTCGGGTTGCAGAACGCCGGCCTCGGCGAAGCTGCTTTCGGCGGCAAAGGGCGGTCCGCCGGCGTGTATGTTTACCGGCTCAACGTGAACGACCCGGCGACGGGCGCCTTGCGCAAGACCCTCTCCGGACGGCTCGTCGTCGTCAAGTGACGACAAAGGAGTGTCGTCGCGAGCAAGCGGCATTTGGAGGCAGCAGAGCGTGAAGCGCGCAAAGACGGTCTGTTGTCGGGCGCGAGCGGCTCTCGTCGTCGGCTGGCTCGTTTGCTTGCAGCCGTCTCCAGGGAGCGCGGGGACGACCGGGACGATCGCCGGCGAAGTGACCGACGCCCAGAAGCGACCCGTGATCGCCGCCACGGTCTTCATCCCGGGATCCCCCTTCGGAGCGTTCACGAACGAACTGGGTCGATACAACATCCTCAACGTGCCAGCGGGAACATACGAGGTGCAGATCAACCGCGTCGGCTTCAAGGCTCTCACCATCCGTGATGTCGTGGTCTCGGCCGACCAGACGACGCGGCTCGACGCCGTGCTCGAGGAAACGGCGATCACGACGGAAACCGTCGTCGTCTCCGCCAAGCGGCCGCCGGTGGACGTGAGGCTCACGAGCAGCATCGCCCGGCTGCAGAGCGAAGAGATCGCCAAGCTGCCGGTGCAAGAGCTGCAGGACGTGGTGAATCTGCAGGCGGGTGTCGTCAACGGTCATTTCCACGGCGGCCGCCTCGGTGAGGTGCAGTACCAAGTGGACGGCGTCACGATCAACAACGCCTTCGACAACACCGCGAGTCTCCGGGTGGATCGTTCGCTGCTGCAGGAAGTGCAGGTCATCACCGGCACATTCGACGCCGAGTACGGACAAGCCATGAGCGGTGTCGTGAACGCCGTCCTCAAGGACGGGAGCGAGAAGTTCCAGGCCGAGGCGGAGCTCTTCGGCGGCGGTTTCTTCTTCCCGGGCCGTGCCGACGAACGCCTGGTGGATGACGAGGTCCAACCCACGGCCGTCGGCAACCTGACGCTCTCGGTGAGTGGTCCGGTGGGGGTGCCGCAGACGGTATTCCTCGTGAATGCCCGGCGCTACGAGTTCGAGGATTACGTGCCTGCCGCGCGCATTTTCCTGCCGGCGCCATCGGTCGCCTACCGCCCCGACTCAACCAGCTATCCCATCGCCACGGTCGGGGACGGCGAAGAATCACCCCTCGGTTACTCGCGCGAGTGGTCCGGAGCGCTCAAGATCACCAATCGGTCGATCTCGAACCTCAAGATTGGATACCAAGTGCTGGTGAACGACATCGAGGGACGGCGCACCGACTACGCCTTCCGCGCCAATCCGGACGGCATGGTCAGTCAACACACGTTCTCGCTGGCGCATGGTCTCGACCTCACACGCAACCTGGGTAAATCCACCTACCTCGACTTCAGCCTGCGTCAGAACTACTTCGACTACATCGATGAGGCCTACGAGGACGTGTTCGACATCCGCTACGATGCCGCGGGCCCGCCCGATATTTCCGATATCGAGCCGGGCCTCGTCCAATGGGGCGTCGACTTCACGCGCTTCCATCAGACTACGAACACGGTGCTGTTCAAGAGCAAGCTCGTGAGCCAGGTGACGCCTGTGCAGCAGCTCAAGCTGGGATTGGAGATGCAGTTTCCCAAGCTGCAGTTCGGCACGCCCGGGCACGTGGTCCTGACCGGGGCCGGCCTCCAGCGTTACGTCGACGAGCCCCCGGACTGGCCGGGGGTGCAGACCTACTGGCCGGTGCTCGGCGCGGTCTTCGTCCATGACCAGCTCGAATGGCGCGACTTCGCGCTCCGGGTCGGCGCTCGCCTCGACTACTTCGACGCGCGATCGTCGCTCCCGAGCGATCTCGCCAACCCGGCCAATGCCATCCCCGTGCCGCAGCAGTCCGTTCCGGTGCCAACCCAGCCCAAGGTCTTCCTGTCGCCGCGCCTGGGGGTGGCCTACCCGATCACGGAGAGTGCCGGCGTGCACTTCGCCTACGGACATTTCGTGCAGTTTCCCACCCTGCGCGACGTGTTCACCAACGCCGATTACTCGTTCCTGGCGCGGGTTCAGGCCTCCACTTCCGAATTCAGACACGTCATGGGCAACCCGGACGTCGATCCGGAGAAATCGGTTCAATACGAGTTCGGGTACAAACAAGCTCTGTCGGAAGACTTCGGTTTCGAGGTGAGCCTGTTCTACAAGGACATCCGCGACTTGCTCGGCAGCGAGTTCATCAACACCTATAACGACGCGACCTACGCGCGGCTCACGAACGTCGACTTCGGCAGCGTCGGTGGCTTCACCATCACGCTCGACCACCGGCGACTGGGACCGGCCAGCTTCGCTCTCGACTATACGTGGACACGCGCGATCGGGAACTCGAGCGAACCCTACGAAACTGCCTCCCGCGCCGATGTCGGCGAGGATCCTCGACCGCGCGTGATCCCGTTCGATTGGGATCAGCGCCACACACTCAACATCACCCTCGCCTTGGCGAAGCCCCAGGTCTACTCGATCAGTACCGTACTGCGGGCGGCCAGCGGCCAGCCTTACACCCCAGAGACCGAGCTGGGCGGGTTCGAGTTCGGTGTGGGCGAGAATGCCGCGCGCAAGCCCTCAGGCGTCGTGGTCGATCTGCGCGGCGAACGCAGCTTCGGCTGGGTGGGACAGCGCTGGGGCCTGTTCGGCCGCGTCTTCAACGTGTTCGACTCGCGCTTCTTCAACGGCGGGGTGTTCGCGGACACGGGGAGCCCCTTCTATTCGCGCTTCCCCGACCAAGTGGAGCTCAGCGCACCGACACGCTTCTATTCGCCGCGGCGTGTCGAGATCGGTTTCACCGTGCGCATGGGTCTTTGACTGCGGACCGCGAGGGAGGTGAGACATGCAATTCACGACCGAGACACGACGCAGCGGGCTCGCTGTCACTGTGTTGCTTCTGCTGTCGAGCCCAGCAGCCCCTGTGCAAGGACAGGTCACGACACCCGTGCCGGCGGATCAGCGCGGGACGCTCAACGCCGAGCGCTCCGGCATCCACGACGCCGCCAATATCCGCACTCTCTTTTGGAACTACGGCATGGTGGGTGACTATCCGGTCGACCCGGTGAACGTGGATCTCAGTGTCTTCCATTCCGCCGAGGTGCCGGAGGGCTCGGGGATGAACTACAGCGACGGGATCACACCCTTCGTGCTCGCCAAAGTGCGGCAGCGCAATGGTCTCGATGCCTACATCATGGAAACTGGTTTTCGCGAGCGTCAAGGGCTCTCGCCCTACTTCAACCGCGTGATGCGATTCGAGCCGAGGCCAGGCTACTTCCAGGCCGATCCGGGACGGAGCCCGGCGCGCTCGCCGGCCATCAGCAGCGACCCGCGCACATGGCCGGACTTCTGGCCGGACAAGCAGCTCGATCCGGAGGATCCCGGCTGGCGCGGCAGCTGGAACGGCTACTTCGGCAAACGCGCTGCGGCCGACCAGGAAAGCTTCATGGTCATGGACGACCAATTCTACGACGCCTGGGATTACTACCCCGACGAGCGCGATCTCACACGCCGCGGGCTCGGCCTGCGCATCGAAGTGCGTGGTTTCCAATGGGCCAATCCTCAGGCCGGGAACGTCATATTCTGGCACTACGACATCACCAACGAAGGCACCACCGACTACGACGACAACATCATCTTCGGTCTCTACATGGACTCGGGTGTCGGCGGCTCGGCGCTCTCCTGCGACGGCATCTACGAATCCGACGACGACAACGCATTCTTCGACCGCACCTTCGACCAGGACGTGATCAACCTGGTCTACACCTGGGACCGCTTCGGCCACGGCCGCGATCTGGGGAGCACGTGCGCGCGCACCGGGTATCTCGGTTACGCCTACCTCGAGACACCCGGCAATCCATTCGACGGCGCGGACAACGACGAAGACGGCATCACCGACGAACGGCGCGACGCGGGCCCGGGTGAGCTCATCGTGGGCCAGGACGCGATCGCGGCTTGGGTGGAAGGACACTACAACCGCGCACAGTTCGAGTTGGAGTACGGGCCGCTCGCCAACCGCCCCGCCTACCGTGCCGGGCGCTGGTGGACGGGTGACGAGGACATGGATTGGAACCCGGAGCTGCACGATCTGGGTGGTGACGGCGTACCGGACACCGACGATCTCGGCGAAGGCGATGGCGTGCCGACCACCGGGGAAGCCAACTTCGACCGCACCGACCTCAACGAGTCGGACCAGATCGGTCTCACCGGGTTCAAGATCAACCGCATCAAGGCGGGGCAGGGAAATCCCAGCCAGGAGGTCGACGGCGTCCTCTTCTTCACCGAGAGCAACAACTGGCCGCAGCGCCTGTATCAGCAATTCACCAACCCGGACCCGGCATTGCGCTTCGACCCGCCGCTGGCCTCGAACTACAACATCGGTTTCCTCTTCGCCTCGGGTCCGTTCGAGCTGCGCGCTGGGCAGACCGAGCGGTTCAGCCTGGCGTTGGCTTACGGCGGCGACCTCAACGAATTGCGACGCACCGTACGCACGGTGCAGAAGATCTACGACGCCAACTATCAGTTCGCGGTGCCGCCGAAGCTGCCGACGGTCACTGCCGAAGCGAGCGATGGGAGGGTCCGGCTGTCGTGGGACGACGTGGCCGAGCGCAGTGCCGATCCGGTGACCGGCGAGTTCGATTTCGAAGGCTACCGCATCTATCGCTCCACGGATCCGGAATTCCGCGACGTCAAGCTGATCAGCACGGGCACGGGGACGGGTCCGCTCGGCAACGGCCGGCCCAGTGCGCAGTTCGATCTCGTGAACGGCAAGATCGGCTTCTCGCAACAGACGGTGGAGGGCGTGGCCTACTACTTGGGCGATGACACCGGCCTCACCCACACGTGGACGGATTCGACCGCAGTCAATGGTCAGCTCTATTACTACGCCGTCACGGCTTACGATCACGGCTCGGAAGCTTTCGATTTCTATCCGTCCGAGAATTCCATCTCGGTGTCCAAGACTCGGCGCGGCGGGACGATCCTGGCCTCGAATGTCGCGGAGGTTCGGCCCGAGCCCCCGGTGCGCGGGTACGTCCGAGCGCGCACGGATGCGCTCTCCCATGCCGCCGGCGATGGCATCGGCTCGATCCGGATCGAAGTGCTGAACTCGGCTCTCGTGCCCGACGACAAGCTGTTCAAGATCAGCTTCTCGGGCCATCCGGACAACGTGCGGGCCGAAGGCTATGCACTCATCGACAGCACGTCCGAGCAGGTCGTGTTCGACACCGGCCGCGATTTGGAGGGTGTGGGAAACGGGCCGGTGGGTGCCGGGCTCCTGCCCGTGATCGCAACACAGAAGACGGTGGAAGTCGATTCAGTCCGGACGGGTTTCGCCTCCGGGGGCCCGACCAACGCCCAGATCCTGGTTGATTACCAAACGGTGCTTCCCATCAACCGGCGGCGGTCGGGCTTCCCGGAGGACTTGGAGATCACCTTCGCCGATGTCGTTGTCGATACGGGGCTCGCCATCTTCCCAATCCCGGCCCGCGCGGCGAAATTCCGGGTGATGGCGCACACGGCGATGGGTGAT
Organism: Candidatus Krumholzibacteriia bacterium; assembly: GCA_035649435.1. Taxonomy (GTDB): domain Bacteria; phylum Krumholzibacteriota; class Krumholzibacteriia; genus DASRJW01. Next base: position 48,549 of record DASRJO010000113.1, read on the forward strand.
CGCCCGATGAACTTCCGCTTCCGTGACCTGGATAATGATGGGACCTTGAGCCGGCCGGACGAGTTCGTGGACGTCGTCACGTACGTGGACGAGGCACCTGGGATGCCACAGGTCACCTGGAGGTTCGTGATCTCGGGCACGAGCGACGGCGGCGCTCTGCGACCGCCGCGAGATGGGGATGTGTTCACGCTCCGGCTCACCAAGCCATTCGGGGTTGGGGACCTCTTCGTCTTCACCACGAGCGGCGAGTTCGTGGACGCCGAGCAGGCGGTGAGTGCGAACGACCGGCCCTACGTGGTGCCGAATCCCTACGTGGGATCGGCCAGCTTCGAGCCGGAGCGATTCAACATCGCGGGACGGGGTGAACGACGGATCGAGTTCCGCAACCTGCCGCAGTCGTGCACGATCCGGATCTACACCGTGCGTGGCGAGCTAGTGCAGACCTTGGTGCACGACGGCTCGACCGCCGGTGCCGTGGCGTGGAACCTCCGCACCAAGGACAACCTGGACCTGGCCCCGGGCCTGTATGTGTTCCACGTCGATGCTGGAGCGGTCGAGTCGAGCATCGGCAAGTTCGCGGTCATCAAGTGAAGTTGGGGAGCAGCGGGATGAAGCGTGTCGTGGTCACTGAGCTCCTGTGCGCGATGGTGCTCGGGGAATCGGCGGTGGCGCAGACACAGGTGGGAACCACGATCGGCCAGTTCCTGGCCATCGAGCCGAGCGCGCGCATCGCGGCGATGGGAAACGCCGGCGTGGCGGTGGGCGGCGGCATCCAGGCCGTCTACTACAACCCGGGGGCGCTGGGTCTCGTGCCGTCGACCTCATTTCAATTCAGCCATGGCGTCTGGTTCGCCGACATCCGCTACGAGTACGCCGCGGCAGCGATCTCGCTCGAGGATTGGGGCAATCTCCTGGTCAGCGTGACCGCGCTCAACTCGGGCGACATCGAGGTGCGCACGGTGACGGCGCCGCTGGGCACAGGGGAGCTGTACTCCGCCCAAGATCTCGCCTTTGGCATCGGCTATGCCCGCCAGGTGACCGACCGCTTCGCCGCCGGCGCACAGTTCAACTATCTCAACGAGACGATCTGGCACAGCTCTCTCAATGCTTACACGCTCAGCTTCGGCACGACGTACCGAATCAACGATGCCGGCTTGACGCTCGGGGCGAGCGTGCTCAACTTCGGCACTCGCAGCGGCTACGACGGCCTCGATCTCACGATCCAGTACGACGCCGACCCCGATCAGCACGGGGACAACAGCGCTCTTCCCGCCGAGCAATCCACCGACGAGTTCCCCGTGCCGACGGTTTTCCGTGTTGGGATGAGCTATCCGCAGCGGACGAGCGCCTCGAGCACGATCTTGATGACCGTGGATGCGTTCCACCCCAATGACAACACGGAGGGCCTGAGCCTCGGCTGGGAGTGGACATGGAAGGACGCGCTGGCGCTGCGCGCTGGGTATCAGAGCTTGGGCCAGCAAGACTCCGAGCTCGGACCGACCGCGGGCGTCGGCTTGAGTGGCAACATCGCTTCGCGCCGTTTCCAACTCGACTACGGCTGGGCCTCGCACACGGTCTTGCCGGAAATGCATCGCATCACCTTCACGCTGACGATGTGAGGCCATGGAACCAAACCGAACAACACGAGGCAGCGCGCGCGATCCGGCCCGAGGCGAAACCTCACGCACGAAGTGGCCAAAGGGAGTGAGTCCTTTGATCCGGTCCATCCTCCGTTCCTGTCTGCTCGCGATCGTCCTCACCGGTCCGCCGACCGCGGCCAAGGCGCTCAGCACGGAGGCGTTGCTCGATACGCTGCAGCACACCGCGTTCGACTTCTTCTGGAACGAGGTGAATGTCAGCAACGGGCTCATCAAGGATCGCAACACTTCGGGGTCGCCGTGCAGCATCGCCTCGCTGGGCTTCGGGCTCTCGGCCATCTGCATCGGCATCGATCATGGGTGGGTGAGCCGCGACGCCGGCCGTGCACGCATCCTGACGGCGTTGCAGACCTTGTGGACGGCGCCGCAGAGCTCCGCGGCCAGCGGCACCATTGGCTACCAAGGTCTCTACTACCACTTCCTCGACATGACCACGGCGACGCGGACGTGGAACTCCGAGCTGTCCACCATCGACACAGCTCTGCTGTTCGCCGGCGTCATCGACGCCAAGCAATTCTTCGACACCGCCGCCGCCGGGGACGTGCAGGTGCGAGAGCTCGCCGACTCCATTTATCAGCGCGCCAACTGGGAGTTCATGCGCAACTTCGCGCCCTCGATCTACATGGGCTGGAAGCCGGGCACCGGATTCTCCGGCTTCGGTCAGTGGATCGGTTACAACGAGGCGATGATCCTGTTCATCCTGGCGCTGGGATCGCCGACGCATCCGGTACCCACGAGCACGTGGACCGCGTGGACCGCCGGCTACGATTGGGACACACAGTACGGGCAGACCTACGTCACCTTCCCGCCGCTCTTCGGACACCAGTACAGCCACTGCTGGATCGATTTCTACAACATCCGGGATGCCTACATGCAGAATCGTGGCATCACCTACTTCGAGAACTCGCGACGGGCCACCTTGGCGCAGCAGGCTTACTGCATCGCCAACCCGCTCGGTCGTGTCGGCTATGGCGCCAACGTCTGGGGGATCACGGCCAGCGACGCACCCACAGGCTATTCGGCGCATGGCGCACCGCCTCCCCAGAACGACGATGGAACCATCGCCCCTACGGCGGTCGCCGGCTCCATCCCGTTCGCCCCCGAGATCGTCGTGCCGACCTTGCATCATCTGTACGACACCTACGGCGCTCAGCTCTTCTCCACGTACGGGTTCCGCGATGCCTTCAATCTGGGGGCGAATTGGTGGGACACCGATACCATCGGCATCGATCAGGGGCCGATCATCATCATGATCGAGAACTACCGCACGAACCGGGTGTGGAATCGCTTCATGCAGAACCCCGACGTCCAACGCGGGCTGCAGCGCGCCGGCTTCGTCGTCGCCACCGACCTGGCCGCGGGCGGCGGCGCAGGGGAGCCACGCTTCACCTTGTCGCAGAATCGGCCCAACCCCGTGCGCGCAGACGCCTTGGTGCCTTTCCGTCTCGATGCGGTCGGGCGCGTGTCGATGGGACTCTACGACGTGGCAGGGCGTCGCGTGCGCCGGATCCTGGATGGTGTCTACGCGCCAGGTGCGCACACGGTCCCTCTCGACACCACGGGCCTTCCGAACGGGACGTATTACATCCGATTGGAGGTGAACGGCGAGCGGCAGGCGAAAGCGTGCTTGGTCATCCGCTGATCGCTGCCGCGGATTTCGCATCGCTTGCATCTTGTTCTTGTCATGCGTGGTCCAGCGTCATGAACGCTCGAGGTCATTTTTGTTTCGATTCGTGCGCATGATCGAGTGGGTGATTGCACCCGATTTCATCAAAAGAAGAAACGAGGTTGAAACACGATCGAGTGGCTGATAGCTTCGGACTGAACGACTCGACTTTGTGCCCCCTGCGCCTTGTTCAAGGAGCCATTTTCGCGTCCACGTTGCAGAGCTTCGTACGAGGAGGAACATCCATGAGACGCTTCGATTCTCGTGCTGGGGTGATGGCCGTTGTCGCGGCCGTCGGCCTGGTGTGCTTCGCGGCGGCCTTTGGAGGCACGGCTCGTGCGACACCGTTGCCCAACGGTGCCAGCATCGAGGCCCGTACCTTCAACGACTGCGGCCTGTCGACCCTTACGGTGACGAACAATTTCCCGGCGTCGGTCGAGATCACCGATGCGATGCATCCGGCGTGCCTTGGCTTCGCCAACCTGCACAGCTTCAGTTTCTCGGAGGACGGCGGCGCGACCGCTGCCGCCTTCGCCAACAACTCGAGCTTCCGGTTCGGCGCCGACTTCACCCTCAGCGGCCCGGGCGAAGGAGAAGGCGGGCTGCGCCTTTCCCCGTGGTGGTCGCAGTTGGTGGACGGGCGTTTCATGGCGAACGCGACGAGCGGCGAAATCGCCGTGTTCGGCGGCCGCCTGCCCTTCTACAGCTTCACCGTCAATCACGGCATCTCCTATGTCAAAGGCACGACGATCCGTTTCGAGCTGACCTATCTGGACAATGGGTTGAGCGCAGCGGATCCGGCCACGGTTCAGTACCGCGCGATCTACGGTGGCAACACCTACGATAGCCCGGTGCTCTCGTTCGACATGGGCAACCCGGGGGAGGATCCTCCGTACGGACTGTGGGGGATGCTGAACGACGGGCGGGCCGGCGGTTACTTCCAGGTGCGAGCCAACACCGGAGTTGCGCTCACCGCCAACTGGTCGAACGTCGAGTTCACCCCGCTCGGGACGCCGGATGTGAACGCCGCGACGATCGAGGCCCGCACGTTCAACGACTGTGCGCTCTCGACGCTCACGACGACGAACAACTATCCGACGCTCGTCGAGATCACCGATGAGATGAATCCGGCGTGTCTCGGTTTCGCCAACTTGCACAGCTTCAGCTTCTCCGAAGACGGCGGAGTGACACCTGCGGTGTTCAACAACGTTTCGATCTTCCGCTTCGGAGCCGATTTCACGCTCAGCGGCGCGGGCACAGGGGAAGGCGGTCTGCGGCTCTCCCCATGGTGGTCGCAGTTCGTGGACGGGCGCTTCATGGCGAACGCGACGACCGGCGAGATCGCCTGCTTCGGTGGCCGCCTGCCCTTCTACAGCTTCACCGTGAATCACGGCATCACCTACGTGAAGGGCACGACGATCCACATGGAGCTGACCTACAACCCGAACGGGCTGAGTGCCGCGGACCCGGCGACGATCCAGTACCGCGTGGTCTCTGGCGGCAGCACCTACGACAGCCCGGTGCTGACGTTCGACGAGGGCAACGCGGGCGAGGATCCACCCTTCGGTTTGTGGGGGATGCTGAACAACGGACGTGCTGGCGGCTACTTCCAGGTGCGCGCCAACACCGGCGCCGCGCTCACGGCCACGTGGGGGAACATCACGTTCGGGACTTGCCTCGTCACGATGGACTTCACATTCCAACCTGAGACTCTCAATCTGAAAGCGCAGGGAAACTTCGTGACCGGCTACCTCGAGCCGCCGGCGGGCTACGCGGCGGAAGACATCGACGTGTCCTCGATCCTGCTCAACGGCACGGTGGCGGTGGCGGACGGCGCGCCGACATCGATCGGCGACTTCGACGGGGACGGTGTCGCGGACCTGAAGGTCAAGTTCAGCCGTTCCGAAGTCTTGGCAGTCCTGTCCGCGGGCGATGACGTCCAGGTGTCGGTGAGTGGAACCGTGGCGGGCGACTGCTTCCAGGGTTCGGACATGATCCGGGTCAAGGACTCGGGTCTCCATTCGCCACCGCACGGCGCGGTCCTCGTCGCCGGAACCCAGGCCGAGGTGATCTGGGAGGTGGACAGTCACTACCCGAGGGTGGACCTGATTTCGTCCTTCGATGGCGGCGCCACCTGGAACATCGAGGCGCGCCGGCTGCAGAACACCGGCACCTACCAATGGACCGTTCCTGCCGTGCTCACGGACCAGGCGTCGCTCGCAGTGGTCGTGATCCACGGCGAGAACGCGGACCTGGAGCTGGAAGCCGAGCTGGGCCAGAGCAGTGCCACGTTCTCCATCACGACGCCCACGGACGCGCTCAATCGCGGCAACGTCTTCGCGCTGCATGGCGTGTCGCCGAACCCCGCACGGCTCGGCATCACGGTGAACTTCAGCTTGGCCAGCTCGGAGCCGGCGAAGCTCGAGGTCTTCGACGTGCGCGGACGGCAGGTTGCTGACGCCGACGTCGGCACGATGGGTCCAGGCATGCACAGCCTGACGTTCGGCAAGGAGAAAAACCTCGCTGCCGGCGTCTACATGGTGCGGCTCACCAAGGGGGATCGCAGCCTCCGGGTGCGAGCAACCGTGATCCAGTAGACGTTTCTTGCCTCTATACTCCGGGGTCCGGCCGAGCGGCCGGGCCCCGGATTCCGACGCATGCGCGCCCCGCCTGCCTCGAATCCATCCCATCGTCCGAACAGCGAAATGGATCGCGCATGCAGGCACGCGACTACGACCTCGTCGTCATCGGCAGCGGCCCCGCCGGGGAGAAAGGCGCCGTGACCGCCGCCGTCTTCGGCAAACGCGTGGCGGTGGTGGAGAAGGCGGAACGGGTCGGTGGCGCCGTGGCCAACACGGGAACGCTTCCGAGCAAGACCTTGCGCGAGACCGCGCTCGCGCTCTCGGGGCTCAAGGCGCGGCACCTCTATGGTGTCGACCTCTCGCTCCGGCGCGAGGCGACCGTGGCCGATTTCATGCATCACGAGAAGCAGGTCGGTGCAGCGGAGCGTCAGCGGGTGCTGGACTACTTCGGCGACTTGCGAATCACGTTGCACCGAGGGCATGCGAGCTTCGTCGATGCGCACACGGTCCGCGTGCGCGGCGGCGATGGCGAGCAACTGTTGCGCGGCGAGAAGTTCCTCATCGCCACCGGGTCGGCCCCGCATCGGCCGGCCGCGTTCGATTTCAGCGACCCGCGCATCTGCGATTCCGACACCATCTTGCACATCGCGAAGCTGCCAGAGCGGCTCGCGGTCGTGGGCGCCGGCGTCATCGGCAGTGAATACGCCTGCACCTTCGCGGCGCTCGGGGCCGATGTGACCATCGTCGACGGACGCGAGAGCCTTCTCGGCTTCCTCGATCGCGAGGTCTCCACGGCCTTGCAGGCCGCGATGCAGGACCTCTGGATCACGTTCGTCTGGCAGGACACCGTGGAGCGCTGCACCGTCCCCGCCACCGGCGACATCGAGCTGCATCTCGCCTCGGGCGCGAACTTGCGTGCCGACACGGTTCTCGTCGCCGCCGGGCGCGTGAGCAACACCGCGGCCCTGGACCTGGGGGCCGCAGGGATCACGCCCGGTGAAGGGGGCGTGCTCGAGGTGGACCGCGTTTTCCGCACCGCGGTGCCGCACATCTATGCCGCGGGCGACGTCGTCGGCTTCCCCGCGCTCGCATCGACCAGCATGGAACAGGCGCGCGTGGCGATGACGCACGCATTCGATCTCGGTTACAAGACGCAGGTGTCGCCGGTGCTGCCGAACGGGATCTATACGATTCCAGAAGTGAGTATGGCGGGAGAGACCGAGGAATCCCTGCGCGAGAAGGGCATCGACTACGTCGTCGGCAAGGCTCCGTACCAGGAGAACGCGCGCGGCTGCATCATCGGCGACCGGCGCGGCTTCCTCAAACTGCTCTTCCGCCGCGACGACATGCGCTTGCTGGGCGTGCATGTCATCGGCGAACAGGCGACGGAGATCGTGCACATCGGCTTGCTGGTGCTCCTCGCCGAGGGCGGCTTCGATCTCATCAACCGCACCTGCTTCAACTACCCGACGCTCGGCGCGCTGTACCAGCGTGCGTCGGCACTGGCGCTCGCGAGTCAGCGCGGGATCCTGTAGTCGACGGGCCGAAAAGGAGATGGAGTCATGAGCGAGCTCGAAGGCATGAAGTGCGTGGCGTGCCGGGGCGGCGAACCGCAGATCACACCGGAGGAAAAGGAACGGATTCGGCCGCAGGTGCCGGAGTGGCAGATCGTCGAGCGCGAGGGCATCGAGCGCTTGGAGCGCACGTTCAAGTTCCAGAACTTCGTCGAGGCGATGCGTTTCACCAACGCGGTGGCCGCCATCGCCGAAACCGAGGGGCACCACCCGGCGATTCTCACCGAATGGGGCAAGGTGACGGTGTCCTGGTGGACGCACAAGATCCGCGGCCTGCATCGCAACGACTTCATCATGGCGGCGAAAACAGATGCGCTCGGCCGCTGAGGCCGATGGTCAGACGATCGAAGCGGGCTTCTCGCACAGAGCGCGCGCGGCTTCGACGACCTGCGCCTCCGAGGGCAGCACCGTGAACGCCGCCGGCCCGAGCGGGATGTAGGTGTCGGCGCCGACGACGCGCCGCATGGGCAATCCGGGCCCGCATTGTTCCACCAGGACAGTGAAGATCTGTTCGCTCGTGCCGCCGCTCCGGCGGCCTTCGTCCACCACCAGGACGCGACTGCATTCACGCGCATGGTGCGCCACGGCTTCTTCGTTCAACGGTTGCAACCAGCGCAAATCGACAACGCGTGCGTGGATGCCGTGTGTTTCGCGCAAGGTGCGTGCCGCGCGCAGCGACATGAGCACGCCGTTGCCGAAGGTGATCACGGCGAGATCGTGGTGCTCGGGAAAGTAAACGCGCTCGGCGCCGAACGGCACCGCCTCGCCGGGCGCCGGGAAGGGGAAGAGCCACGCGCCATCTTTGCTCTCGTAGAGGTCCTTGGTCATGTAGAGCGCGATCGGCTCGAGGAAGAACACCACGCGGCCGTCGACTTTGGCGAGCGCGGCGCAGGTGCGCAGCATGCCGACGGCATCGTCGCCGCGCGTGGGGCTCGCGACGACGAGGCCCGGAATGTCGCGCAGCGCCGTGATGCTGTTGTCGTTGTGGAAGTGGCCGCCGAAGCCGCGCTGGTAGGCGAACGATGCGATCCGCACCAGCATCGGGTTGCGGTACGCGCCGTTGGAGAAGAATTGCAGCGAGCAGGCCTCGCCCCGGATCTGATCGCAGGCGTTGTGGAAGTAGGCGAGGTACTGGATCTCGGCGATGGGCAGCATGCCGACGTTGGCGAAGCCTTGCGCGAGACCCAGGATCGACTCTTCGTCGAGGAGCGTGTTGAACACGCGGCCGGCCTTGAAAGTCTTTTCGAGACCGGCGGTGACGTGATAGACGCCGCCCTTGCGCGCCACGTCCTCGCCGAAGACGACTGCCTGCGGATACTTGAGCAGGAGATCGACGAGACCGGCGTTGATCAGCGCCGCCAGATGCCGCGGTGGCTGGCGTTCGGGAAGGGCCGCTTCCGAGCCGTGCAGTGCCAGGCGGCGCGTGGTGTAATCGGCGCGCTGCGCCTCGGCTTCGACCGCGTCGGGCGAGTACGGTGCGAGCGGCGCCATCACCTGCGCCGCCGAGGTGAGACGCGGGCAGTCGAGGACTTCTTCGCCGATGGCTTCGGTGCGCGCGCGCAGCGCTTCGTAGCGTTCGAGAATGGCGCCCGCTTCCATGAGCCCCGATTCGAGAACGATGCGCGCCGAGGCCAGCAGCGGGTCGCGCTTCTCGTCGGCTTCGACCTCGGCGACCGGCCGGTACTCGAGCTCGACATCGGTGCCGGCGTGACCGAGCAGCCGCACGACTTCGAGGTGCAGGAAGACGGGTGCGCGGCGCGAACGACAGTGCTCGGCGGCGGCGGCGGCCACGTCGTGCGCCTCGACGACATCCAGTCCATTGGCGCGGTAGTAGGCGAGGTTGGGCTTGTTGCTGAACTCGTGCTCGATGTAGCCGGGCGGCGACTTGACCGAGATGCCGATGCCGTTGTCTTCGCAGACGAAGAGGATCGGCACGGGGAGTTTTTGGAAATGCGTCCAGCTCGCCATGTTGAAGGCGCCGAGCGCGCTCTTGTGATTGGTGCTGGCGTCGCCGAAGCTGCAGAGCACGATGCTGTCCGGCGGCACGGGCGGCAAGACGCCGATCTTGCGTGCGCGCCCGAGCGCGAGTGCGGTGCCGACGGCCTTCGGTAGATGACTGGCGATCGTGCTCGTCTGCGGCAGCACCCAGAGCGGAACGCTGCCCCACACCTTGTGACGCCCGCCCATGGGATCGAGCGTGCTCGCAGCCTGCGAGAAGATGGTGTCGCGCACGGGATCGATGCCCGGAACCTGACGTGCGCGTTCCACCATGAGAGCGGCGCTGCGGTAGTGGAGGAAGGCAGGGTCTGTGTGCCGCAACACGCGCCCGAGAACGGCATTGCCCTCGTGTCCGGCGGACCCAATGGTGTAGAAGGCCGCGTCGCGCGCGCGCAGCTTGCGGGCGATCAGGTCCAAGTGCCGCGCTGCCATCTGCGACTCGAAGATTTGCAGCAGCTCGCGGCCGCGGAGCAAGCTCCCGGGACGCACGGGGTCGTCTGCGGCCACGCGCATGCCCGGGGACCCCTGCCACGCGCGCAGGAACTCCACGAAGTTGCGATCGACGATCTCGGCGCGGTTGAACATACGGCCGTCAGAAGGCCGAGACGCCGGTGATCTCGCGTCCGACCGCGAGCTCATGGATCGTCTCGGTCCCCTCGTACGTGATCACGCTCTCCAGGTTGAGCATGTGCCGGATGGGTGAGCATTCGACGCTGATGCCGCCCGCGCCCAGGATGTCGCGCGCCTCGCGTGCAACGTCGAGCCCCATGCGCACGTTGTTCCACTTGGCGAGCGAGACCTGCGCCGGGTGCATCGTGCCCTTGTCCTTGAGACGCCCGAGTTGCAGCGCCAGCAATTGTCCGGTGGTGATGCGGCGCGTCATGTCGGCGAGCCGGCGCTGGATCGTCTGCGTGTGCGAGAGCGGGCGGCCGAAGAGGACACGGTGGTGACTGAATGCCAACGCCTCGCGGTAGCTGGCGATGGCGGCGCCGATCGCTCCCCAGGCGATGCCGAAGCGTGCCTGCGTCAAGCACGAGAGCGGCGACTTGAGACCGGCGGCGAGCGGCAGCCGGCTCGATTCCGGAAGCTCGACGTGATCGAGGAAGAGCTCCGAAGTGATCGAGGCGCGCAGCGAGTATTTCTTCAGGATGTCGCGCGCGCTGTAGCCCTTCATGCCCTTCTCGACGATGAAGCCGAGGATGCCTTCTTCACCCAGCGCCCAGACGATGGCGATGTCCGCGATCGTGCCGTTCGTGATCCACATCTTGGCGCCGTTCAGCACCCACGCATCGCCGTGACGCGTGGCGCGCGTCTTCATCGCACCCGGGTCCGAGCCGCCGTCCGGTTCGGTGAGACCGAAGCAGCCGATGACTTCGCCTCGCGCCATGCGCGGCAGCCATTTTTCTTTCTGCGCGGCAGTGCCATACGCATGGATCGGCCACATGCAGAGGCTTCCCTGCACCGAGACGAAGCTGCGCAGCCCACTGTCGCCGCGCTCGAGCTCCTGGCACACGAGACCGTACGCCACGTTGTTGAGCCCGGCGCAGTCGTAGCCCTCGAGGTTGCAGCCGAGCAACCCCATCTCGGCCATCTCGGGCACGAGCTCCTTGGGGAAGCGATGGTCGTCGAATGCCTGGGAGATGATCGGCAGCACGCGGTCGTCCACCCAGCGGCCGACGCTGCGCTGGATGTCGCGCTCCGCCTCGTCGAGTAGGCCCGTCATGTCGAAAAAGTCGGTGGGGTCCAGGCCTTTCATGCATCCTCCGAGGTCGTTTGGGGGCGATCCGGCACGCGCCACCTGGGCAGTCTAGGCGAGCGCCGAGCGCGTTTCCAGCCACTTCGGGGGCGGGCTGAATCGTGCATGCAGAGTGGGCAGGCGCGGCCGGCCGGAACTCGGCTCGAATCGCTGCCGCTCTGAGCTTCGCCCTTGCCGCGCCCCGAAGAAGTGCGCCATTCTTGCTTTGATATGCATGTCGCCCTCGTCACCTGCACGAATCCGCCGCAGGAAGATTTCGACGCACCGCCGTTGCTCGCGGCCTTGCGAGCGAGCGGCCATCGTAGTGCCGAGGTCGCCTGGGACGATCCGGCGATCGCCTGGGACCAGTACGACGCGGCCCTGCTGCGATCGACGTGGGACTACTTCCATCGTCTCGAGGACTTCTTGGATTGGGCGGCACGCGTCGCGTCGTCCATTCCGCTGTGGAACTCGCTCGCCTTCGTGCGCTGGAACACGCACAAGTTCTACCTGCAAGAGCTGGCGGCGATGGGCATCCCGATCGCGCCGACGGAGTTCGTGCCGGCACACACGCATCTCGATGTCGCATCTGTGCTCGCGGCACGCGGCTGGGATGCCGCGGTGATCAAGCCGGCGGTGTCGGCCGATGCGTTCGCGACCTTGCGTGTCGAGCGCGGCGCCGAGCAGCCTGGCCAGGATCACCTTGCAAGCCACCGCGAGCGCGACATGCTCGTGCAGCGCTATCTGCCGACCGTCGTCGAGCCAGGGGAACGCTGTCTCGTCTTCATCGACGGCGATTTCTCGCACGCGGTGCGCAAACGCTCGCTGTTTCGCGGCGGGCGACATGCGGGCCCCGAGGGCGTGCCGGTGCCCGCGGAGGAAGACGAGATCGCGCTCGCACGTCGCATCCTGGCATGCGCCGGCCGAGCGGTCGCGGAAGAAGCCGCGGGCAGTTCGATCTCCTGCGTGGTGGCCGACGGTGCGGGAGACGCAGAGCGAATCGAAGCGCCGCTCTACGCCCGCGTCGATCTGTTGCGGGACGAGGCCGGAACACCGCATCTCATGGAATTGGAGCTCGTGGAGCCGAGCCTGTTCTTCGATGCGCGCGCCGGCTCGGAGATGCGTCTTGTCCAAGCACTCGAGAGTCGAGCGCGGCAGCGCGATTGAGTTTCTACCACACGCCCGAGCCGACCTCGACGACGAAGGTCACTTCATTCACTGGCAGAAGCCCCTTGTATTGAATCCCGCCGCGCAGACCCCAGAAATCCATCAGCTTCGACATGAAGCTCAACGGCGAGTGCCGGATGTTGGCCCGGAAGCGGATGCCGGTTTCGGCGATCCAGGCCCGGTGGGCAGCGCCCAAATCGTCCACGTCTTTTTCGTAGCCGACGGAGAAATAGCCGTCCAGCCAGCGCGAAGCGGACGATGTGTACAAGAGGCCGTAGCTGAAGTCGCGCAGCTTGTCGTCCTTGATGTAGATCCGATTGAGCACCCATCCGCCTGCCAGGGGATCGGTGAAGTTCTTGACGATGAATAGGGGAAATGTGAACGACACACCGAGATCTCCGTCCACTCGCAGCGCTGTCGAAAGCGACTTGATGAAGGATTCGTTTTCGACCCAGCCTGTGAAATTCTTGAATTCGGACGCCTTGTCGATCTCGGGCCAATCGGGTGAGCCTTTGTCGGCGATGAACGGCACGAGGTGCGGATCGGCGGCGGCGAGCTCGGGGCGCGGGAAGGGCCGGAGCTCGTAGGCCGCCCGCGGCGCCGCGGCGTCATCGCGGCCGGGCCGCGCATGCAACGCGCTGTCCTCTGGAAGGGGCGGGAAGATGCGATCCTCGGGGGTTCGCACTTTCGCGAACCATGACTCGAAGCCGCCGGTGAACAGCCCGCCACCCCGAATCACGTCGCGCACGCCCCAAGCATCGTTCACGCGCCGATTGACGTCGTACCCCGGTGTGTAATAGCCGTCCCCGTTCTTGTCGGTGCAGGTCGCGTGCTTGCCTTCCTCCACCAACAGGGTGATGGGGAACCGGGTTTCCGGGTCGACGACGAGCGTGTTGTCGAACCACATGACCCCATGGGCCTTCGCGTTCACACGCGCGATCCCGATCGCATAGGGGCACTCGGGGCATCCATCGCGGATCCAGATGCCGATCTTCATCTCGACCGATTCCACGTCGTGCTGATGACCGCCGAAGCCTTCCTCGGACGGGTAGTAGAAGAAGAAGTCGAGATCGAGGCGCTCGACTTGTCGTAGATCGAGCACGGACTTGCCGCGGTCGGCCGGATCGGGCTCGAGCGGCGGCGCGACCGCATCCTTGCGCGTGAGGATCGTCCGCACCCGGTAGTACACCACGGGCGCATCGGGCGCCGTCTCGAACGGGAATGCAGCAGGAACCCGAATGTCCGCGCCGCTCGCATTCATCAACGACGGCTCGTCGGGCGAAAAC
>DASRJO010000114.1:0-14191 GCA_035649435.1 Candidatus Krumholzibacteriia bacterium
GGCTTCGGCGTCGAACCCGCGTAAATGCGGCATCATCTCCGGATGCTCGAACAAGAGCGAGCCGGGCGGGACGAGCAGGCGGATCGTGTACTGCACCGGGTCGATGCACTCGACGAGGTCTGCACTCTCGGCGAAATCGAGGAGGTCGAGGAGGTCCTGTCGCGTGGACCACGGCGTGAATGGAAGGAGCGACGGGCGCATGGCGATTCCGGCCGCACGCAGGACTTCCAACGCCTCGAACACATCGGCCCGCGTGTGTCCCTTGTCCAGGATCGTGAGAACGGTGTCGCTCAGCGACTCCACCGCACTCACCATGAAGATGGCTCCCAAGCGGCCCAGCTCGGCCACCACCGATCGATGTCGCAGCACGTGCTCGACCTTTGCGGTGAAATCGAAGGTGAGAGCGGGAAACTCGTCGTGCAGCGCGCGCGCGACGCGCAGTGCATGCGTCGGACCATTCAGGAAGTCGGCGTCGGCGAACGTGATGTGTCGCGCTCCAGCTTCGACTTGACCTCGCACGTCCTCGAGCACCGTCTGCACCGGGACGACGAAGATCCGTCCCGCGTAGACGGCGGGAATGGGACAATGCCTGCACAGGTGGAGACAACCGCGGCTCGCTTCCACCTGGCCGGCGACGACGTGCTGGCCGCGATGCAGCAGGTGCGCGTAGCGTTCGATGCCGGGCAATCCGGTGCGCTTCGGCACGGGATAGTCGAGGCGCCGCAGGAACGCTTCCCTTCCCTGCCCCTCCGAATGCCGAGCCACCGCTGGGTCTCGATCCACGGACTCCATGAGCTGCACCAACTGCCCCTCGAACTCCCCACCGAGAACGGCGTCGGCGACGGTGGAGAGCAGCGATTCGGCGTGCAACACTGCATAGTGGCCATAGAAACAGAGGAAGCAATCCGGGTTGAGCGCACGGATGCGGCGCGCCGCCTGCAACCCGAGCCGCAGCGCCGTGTGCATGGGTACGGAAATGCCGACGAAGCGCGCGGCGGCGATGCGCTCGGCATCCAGCGACTCGACGGCGAGATCCAAGGTCGCGGGCTGAAACCCGGCGCGCTCGAGAAATGCCAACGGCAACGCGAGGCCCTGCGGCTGCCGACCTAGTTCGTAGCACGAGACCAGCAGCACTGCGCCAGGCGCGTATAAACCGAGATCGCGTACAACGGCCATGGCTTCCCTCACGGTTGTCAAGTGCGCGCAGAATCGGCCGCGACCACTAGATGCGGCGGGCGGCGCTCGGCTTCGAACATCTGCCGCAGCATCTGCCCGGTGTAGGACTCGGCGACCTGCGCCACCTCGCGCGGCGTGCCGGCGGCGACGACGCGTCCGCCTTCGTCACCGCCTTCGGGTCCGAGATCGATGACGTGATCGGCGGTGATGATGACATCGGGGTTGTGCTCGATGATGATCACCGTGTTGCCCTTGTCCACCAGCCGGCCGAGCACTCCGAGCAGCATCTTCACGTCCTCGAAGTGCAGCCCCGTGGTCGGCTCGTCGAGGAGATAGAGCGTGCGCCCCGTCTGCACGCGCGAAAGCTCGGTCGCCAGCTTGACGCGCTGCGCTTCCCCACCCGACAAGGTCGTCGCCGGCTGCCCAAGCCGGATGTAGCCGAGCCCGACGCTCTCCAGGGTTTCGAGCTTGCGCCGGATCGGCGGCACGTTCTGCAAAAAGATGTGCGCTTCCTCGACCGTCATGTCGAGCACGTCGGCGATGGACTTGCCCTTGTACGTCACCTCGAGCGTCTCGTCGTTGTAGCGCCGGCCTTTGCACACTTCGCACCGCACGTAAACGTCCGGCAGGAAGTGCATCTCGATCTTCTTGATCCCGTCGCCCTCGCACGCGTCGCAGCGGCCACCCTTGACGTTGAAGCTGAAGCGCCCCGGCTTGTAGCCGCGCACGCGCGATTCCGGCAGCTGGCCGAACAGATCGCGCACGAGACCGAACGCACCGGTGTAGGTCGCCGGGTTCGAGCGCGGCGTGCGCCCGATCGGTGACTGATCGATGTCGATGGCCTTGTCGATGAGATCGAGCCCGTCGACACCGTCGTGCTCTCCGGGCAGCTCCTTCGCCCGGTAGAAATGGCGCGCCAAGGTTCTGTACAGAATGTCGTTCACCAACGTCGACTTCCCCGAACCCGAAACTCCCGTCACCGCGACCAGCTTCCCGAGCGGGAACCCCACATCGATGCGCTTCAGATTGTTGGCGCTCGCGCCGCGCATGCGCAGCTCCTGTCCCGTGCCGGCGCGTGCCGAATCCGGGCGCGGCATGGTGCGTGCTCCCGACAAGTACTGCCCGGTCAGACTCTCCGGCTCGGCCATGATGTCGGCGGCGCTGCCGCACGCCACCACGCGCCCGCCGTGCTCGCCGGCACCGGGGCCGAGATCGACGATGTAATCGGCCTCGAGGATCGTGTCCATGTCGTGCTCGACCACGATCACGGTGTTGCCGCTCTCCTGCAACGCGCGCAACGTGTGGATGAGCCGGCGATTGTCGCGATGATGCAGGCCGATGCTTGGTTCATCCAGGATGTAGAGCACACCCACGAGGCGCGAACCGATCTGCGTGGCGAGCCGAATTCGCTGTGCCTCGCCGCCCGAGAGGCTCTCGGCCGAACGCGCCAAGGTCAGGTAATTGAGCCCGACATCGTCCAGGAAGCGCAGGCGCGCGCGGATCTCCTTCAGGATCGGCTCGGCGATGATCTCCTTGTTGCCTTCGAGCCGCAGCGCGTCGAAGAAACGAATGGCTTCCTTGATGGACGAATCGCACAGCGCGGCGATGTCGATGCCGCCGACGCGCACCGCCAGGCTCTCGCGCCGCAGGCGCTTGCCGCCGCAATCGGCGCAATCTTCGAGCCGCATGTAGGCTTCGATCTTCTCGCGCACCTCTTGCGATGAAGTCTCGTGGTGCCGACGCATGAGGCGTGGGATGAGGCCCTCGAAGCGCGCTTGGAACTCGCCCTTGCCGTGCTTGCTCTCGTAACGCACGGCGACACGCTGATCGCTGCCGTGCAACAGCACCTCGCGCTGCTTCTTCGGCAGCTTGTTCCACGGCTTGTCGAGATCGATGCCGAACTCCTTCGACACGCCGCGCAGCAGCATCCCCGACCAGGTGTTGCGCTCGGTGCTCTGGCCGACGATGGCGCCATCGTTGATCGACTTCGTCGGGTCGGGGATCAAGAGATCCATGCTGATCTCGCGCCGCCGGCCGAGCCCGTTGCAGGCGGTGCATGCGCCGTAAGGGCTGTTGAAGGAGAACATGCGTGGCGCCAGCTCCTCGAACGAGGTGCCGCAATCCGCACAGGCGTAGAGCTGGCTGAAGACCAAGTTCCCGGCGTTGCCGGCATCGACGGTGGCGAGCCCATTGCCCAGGCGCACCGCCGTTTCCAGCGAATCCGCCAGACGCCGGGCGATCTTGGGCTCGACCACCAGGCGGTCGACCACGACCTCGATGCTGTGCTTCTTGTTCTTGGTCAGACGCACCGGCTCGTCGACGGCGACGATCTCGCCGTCCACGCGCATGCGCACGAAGCCCTGCTTGCCCATGTCCTCGAAGATCTTGCGGTGCTCACCCTTGCGGCCGCGAATGAGCGGCGCCAGAACCATGATGCGCGTGCGTTCCGGCAGGCGCAGTACCTGGTCGACCATCTGCGCGGTGCTCTGCTGCTGGATGACTGCGCCGCACTGGTAGCAGTGCGGCGTGCCAGCGCGGGCGTACAACAGGCGCAAGTAATCGTAGATCTCGGTCGTGGTGCCGACCGTCGAGCGCGGGTTGCTCGACGTCGTGCGCTGCTCGATGGAGATCGCCGGCGACAGCCCCTCGATGCGGTCGACATCGGGTTTTTCCATCTGCCCGAGGAACTGGCGCGCATAGGCCGAAAGCGACTCGACGTAGCGCCGCTGCCCTTCGGCGTAGAGCGTATCGAAGGCGAGCGAGGACTTCCCCGAGCCCGACAGCCCCGTGATCACCACGAAAGCGTTGCGCGGCAGCTCGAGATCGATGTTCTTGAGGTTGTGCACACGGGCGCCGCGGATGCGAATGGGCCGCTCGGAAGCGGCCTGGAGCGCATCCGGAGACTGTCGCAAGGTGGCAGAGCTCGCCATCGGGATCCCTTCGTCATCGGCACGAGGCCGATCCGAAGGATGCCCGACCTGGGGTATCAAAAGCAACGGGCGCGGCTTCTGCCAGCGCGCACTGGGCCTCGCACGCCGGCGCTGCACCGCGCCCGTTCATGGCCGGGTCCGAATCGCGGCTCCTGGGGGAAGCCCTGACGTTTCGGACCCGCGGGGGTCTGCTCAGTCTCCAGCCACGGCGCGTTCGCTCGCTCTTTCCGCCGATCCGGGGAGAATTCCGGACGGATCCTCGACGCTCGCAACCACACAAGCGATCGAGATGAGCAGAGCGACCAACGCACCGACAATACGTACGCGCAAGATTCCGACTCCTTCGACCGAGCCATGACTGCGCGAGCAATTGACGTACGCATCGGCAGCTCCTTGACATGCCTCGGAATTCCGATTCGTCCCGGAGGCTTGGCCGGCCTTGCGCCTTTTTACCCGAGACCGCTGCCGGGGAATGGCGGACCTGGGGGGAAAAGCGAATTGGGCGGCTGGCGAATGGTGGGGACCGGTTGTCAGCGCCGAGGAATGACGAGCAGCTGGGCTCGAGGCAGCCACTGGAGAATCGTCGCGTGGGCATGGTCGCCGCGCGACCACTCTTCGATACGGACACTGATCGTGAATCCATCTTCACCCAGCAACTGAAGGTGCCCTTCGGGGAACAGCATGGCGGTGCACTTCTCGTAGCGCACGGTGACGAAGTTTCCGTTCGGGTTGATCCACGTCACCCCGTCTTGGCCCACGACCAGCTTCGGCGCCTTCTTCGACCATGGATAGCGCTGGATCGCCGCACGATAGCTATGCCCCTCGACCCGCGATTTAGACGTGAATGGATAGGGGTAAAAGCGGTCGGGCGTCGGACTCGCTCCCGCTGGCAGGCACAAGAGCGCGGTTGCGAGCGCCGACTGAACGGTCTTGGCCCAGTCCTCGAGCGGGCGTTCGTCGAGGTCTGCGATCAACTCGGTCGTGGACCGGGTCGGGAACCCGAGCAGGTCGTTCGCGGCAAGCGCATCGAACCGTTCGTGGATGGATTCCGGATCGCGCCAGGCGCGAGCGAAAGCGTCTCGCACTATTTGCAGCTCGGATCGTGTCGGACCACCCACGGCGAGATCGTCGAGTTCCTCGAGCAGCGCCGCCTCGACCTTATGCACGCTGTCGCTCAAGCAGTTGGTCCACAGCATCGAGTGGCTACTGGTCGCGTCGATGTGATCGAGCATCCAGCGAACGCTGTAGACCAGACCGTCACGGAATCGAAGGCGGTTCATCAATCGATCCGCCGCGATCCCGAGTGGGACGCCGAACCAATCCTCACGAGGCGTGACGAAAGCGAGCGCGACGAGCCGATCCCTGGCGAAGTATGCAGCCGGAAGCCGCAGGTCGTCGATGCCGGTCGACACAGGGCACGGTTGACGCAGGCCGTGCGGCAGCGAGTCGAAGCTCAACGTGTCCGGCACGGGTCCGCTGAACCAGGCGGCGGCATTCTGGCGCGTGAATTTCCGCGCCGCCCAGTCGGCGACCACAGCCGCCGTCGGCACCTCCAAGCCGAATTCGTAGACCCCCACGAGACCGTGCCCCCGCGGGCCAAATCGGAGGAACGCGAACGTTTCCGCCGGGTTGGAGGCTCGATCCGCTGACTCCGTGCGCAAGACGCGGCATTCTTTCTCGAGGCGATCGAGCGGCAGTTGAGCGATGCTTCTGCAGACTCCGTGCAAGACGGAAACCACCTCCTCGGGCGTTCCGGTGGCCCAGAACATGGTACGGAGCGAATCGACAGAACCATTGAAAGGAAACCGAGGGCGCGTTTTCGTGAACTCGCTCATGGCGAGATGCTCGACGAGGTGGGTGAGCCCGCGCGTCATCACGGACTCATCGGAGATTCCAACCCGGAACATCAAGACGCCGGTGAAGCGTGGCGCGTCGGGCGTCCAATACACGGGGACGCCGTCGCGCTCCAGCCGGTGCATGGGGAATGGGTCTTCCTCCGCCATCCGCAAACCTCATGTCACATGGGTGCGTTTCCATGGCCTGCCCGCCCTGGCCTGCCCGCGACCAAAAGGAAGCCACAAATCACAGCCAGCACGAGGAGAAACGCGGCATCTCCCGGAACTCCCGAGAGGAGTGACGGTCGGGACTTCGGCACCACACCAACGCCGACCAATGCGGCGACGAGCACTCCTGCCAGGCCCTCTCCTGCCACGAGCCCCGAGGCCGCCAGGATGCCTGGGTCGCTGCCCTCGTGCGCACGACCAGCGCGGCTGCGATCGACGCGAGCCCGGACACAGCCGCCGACGAAGATGGCGAGCATCGAAGCGAGCGGCAAATAGACGCCGATGGCGAAGGCCAACCCCGAGACTCCGCACAACATCGCCGCCACCGAAAGGCCCGCGCCGGAGCCGACCAAGCCCCATGGCAGATCTCCCGCGAGCACGCCTTCGATGATTGTCTTCATGAGTGTGGCCTGTGGTGCGGGGACTTCCTTCGAGCCGAATTCGTAGGTGCTGCCGAGCAAGAGCACAGTGCCAGCCACGGTCCAGCATGCGAAGGCCGCGCCGATGAGCTGGCCGAACTGCTGCTTGGCTGGCGTCGCACCGACGAGGAATCCGGTTTTCAAATCTTGGGAGATGTCGCCCGCCTTCGATGCCGCCACCGCCACGATCGTCCCCACTGTGAGGACGGCGGCGCGAGCCGCAGGATCGTTCCACCCCATGGCGGCAAACACAGTCGCGACGCCGAGCAGTGTGACGAGCGTGATCCCCGATGTCGGCTGCGACGACACCCCGACGATCCCGACGATGCGCGCGGCGACCGCGACGAAGAGAACGCCAAAGACGCCAACGCCCGCAGCGCACACCAGCCGCGGACCGAGCGACATGCCCCCCGCGAAGACTCCCGGCACCAGACCCGCGACGAGGACGACGACCACGACAGCCACGAGCACGAACCAACTCGGAAGGTCGCGATCCGTCTCCGGGTTCAACGGGCTACTGCCCACAACACCGCCGGCGCCCTGCACGCCACCCGGCACGCTCCTCTTCGCCCTCACACCGCGAACGACTGCGGTGAACGCACCAACCATCGACGGCAGATTGCGTCCGACGGTGAGGATGCCGGCTGCTGCCACCGCGCCGGCACCGATGTAGCGCACATAGCGCGACCAAATCTGATCCGCGCTCATGTCCGAAACCAGTTTTTCCACTTCGGGATACAACGGTGCGCCGAGCCAGGCGCCGATCCAAGCGATGAGCGGCGTGAGCGCGAAGGCCGAGACGATGGAACCTGCGACAAGGACTCCCGATTGCCGGTAACCGAGAATGAACCCGATCGCGAGCAGCGCCGGAGCCAGCTCGAGCGCGACTTCTGCCTTCGGCAGCACAGTGATCGGCATGTGGATGCTGGCGGGGAACAAGAACAGCACCGAGACGAGGAACTTGACCGCCGCTCCGACGGCCATGCCGCGAAAAATCCACACACCACCGGATGCTTCAGCCGTGGTGGCTCGCAGCACTTCAGCGCAGGCAGTGCCTTCAGGGTACGGCAACTCGCGGTGGCCTTCGACCACCAAAAGTCGCCGCAACGGAATCATGGCGCTCAAACCGAGTACGCCCCCGAGGAAACAGAGCGCCGTGACTTGCAGATATGGCGGTGCCATTCCCCACAGAAACAATGCCGGGATGGTGAAGATCGTGCCGGAGGTGAGCGATGTCGACGCAGATCCGATCGTCTGCGACAAATTGGCCTCGAGAATGGTGTGGCGCAGTCGAAACAGCTTGAAGAAAGCCACGGTCATGACCGCCGCCGGGATCGATGCAGAAACCGTCATCCCGACGCGCAAACCGAGGTAGGCGTTCGCCGCGCCGAAAACGAGGCCCAGCAACACGCCCGTGAAGACGGCCTTGAAAGTGAACTCCGCGACGGCTTCTTGTTTGAACGGTCTCATGTACCTTCGACCGGGCTCCCACCCCGTTGTCACGATGATGGAATTGCTGACCGCTGGCATTGGAGAACCGCGGCATCCTGCGACCCCTGGCCATTTCGGATGCCGCGCCACCAGGCTCCCACGCCACCAGAACCGGCGGAGCCTAGCACTCCTCTCGATGGAAGCGAAGCTTGGAGACCGGGGTTTCCCCTCACCTTGGCGGTGTGCCTCGTCCTCCCCGAGCGGCCATCCGTGGTCGATGCAGCATGACTCATCACATTCAGCCCGATGGACTTCATGTTTTGATTTGTCAACGACGTTGTCAATTCGTGTCGACAGCCTTGACACTTTGGAAGCTCAAAAAACGAGACCGCGCGCTCCAGGGCCAGGTTACGGGCTGGCACGAAACTTCCATTTCCCCGAGTGCGATTCACCGTCGAGGAGAGACATGAACGCCAATCGACGCAATCCACATCGTGACAGCGAGCAGATGGTCAGCTCGCTCCGGCGAACGCGGAACCACATCGAGTGGCGGCTGCTCCACGTTTTCCGGGCCGCGGCGAGCGTCGGGACCGCCGCTCTCGGCCGAGGGTCCAGCCGCCACCGCGACCGAGCGACAATCGAAATCCATCGGCCGTGGAGCTCGGCCACGCATCGCGACGGGCCGACAATCGAAATCCATCGACCGAGGAGCTCGGCCACCCATCGCGACGGGCCGACAATCGAAATCCATCGACCGCGGGCGGTCATCGAAACCTGAGAATGATCGTGTAGCGCAAAGGGGGTTCGGTAGAGAAACGACAACTTCGACGGCTGGGCGGAGTCGCCCTTAGCGCGGCGCGGTAGCGCGTTCCGTCACGGGGTCAAGCGCTGCAGAGTGCGCGGGAATGGGATGGCCTCGCGCAGATGATGAATGCCGCAGAGCCAGGAGACTGTGCGCTCCAGGCCGAGACCGAAGCCGGAATGGGGGAAGGCACCGAAACGGCGGAGATCGAGATACCAGTTGAACGCTTGCTCGGGCAGCTCATGCTTCCGGATCTGTTCGCGGAGGTATTCCAAATTGGCGCTGCGTTCGCCGCCGCCGATGATTTCACCATAGCCTTCGGGGGCCAGGAAATCCGCCGACAGGCAGGTGCGAGGATCCTGCGCGTCCGGCTCCATGTAGAAGGCCTTCACCGCCGCGGGGAAGTGATGAATGACGATGGGTGAGGTGTGTTCCTCCGAAATGATGGTCTCGTCGGGTGCGCCGAAATCGCCACCCCATTCGAAGGCATGCCCCTTCGACTGCAAGAGCTTCACCGCATCGTCGTAATGGATGCGCACGAAGGGTCCACGTACTGCCTCCAGCTTCGAGACGTCGCGCTCCAGGTGTTCGATGAGCAGTTGCCGGCAGTCTCGCAGCACCTCGGCGATGATGAACAGCAACAGGTCTTCACCGAGCTGGATGACATCGTCCAGGTGGGCCCAGGCGACCTCGGGCTCCACCATCCAGAACTCGGTGAGGTGGCGTCGTGTTTTCGACTTCTCGGCGCGGAACGTCGGGCCGAATGTGTAGACCTTGCCGAAGGCCGCGGCAGTGGCTTCGTTGTAGAGTTGCCCGCTTTGCGTCAAGTAGGCCTTGTCGCCGAAGTACTCGGTCTCGAACAATGTCGTCGTGCCTTCGCACGCATTGGGGGTGAAGATCGGCGTATCGAGCAACGTGAAACCGCGTGAATCGAAAAAATCCCGAATCGCCTTCTGGGTGCGAGCTCGGACCTTGAGGATGGCGAACTGCTTCTTGCTGCGCAGCCACAGGTGGCGGTTGTCGAGGAGAAACGAGCTGCCGTGCTCCTTGGGTGTGATGGGGAATTCCTCGGCGATCTGCACGATCTCGAAGCCCTGCATGGACAGCTCGAAACCGCCCGGAGAGCGTTTGTCCTCACGCACCATCCCCCAGACCCGCACGGAAGACTCCTGTGTCAGGCGTTCCAGCTCGGCGAAGCGATCCGCACCGATTTCCGGTTTGAAGGCCACACACTGCATGATGCCCGTACCGTCGCGGAGCATGAGGAAGAACAGCTTGCCGCCTGTCCGGTAGTTGTAGACCCAGCCCTCGAGACGGACGACCTGCCCGACGTGCGGTGCGATCTCCCCGATGTACGCTTTGAGCATCTGGCCCTCGTTCGTGCGCGGTTTCACCGCTCCGGCGGCGACTCGACGCCAGCCTAGCGGCGCGATGTTGCAATTGCAAGCGGGCACGGTCCTTGCGGTCGTCCTGCAGCCTTTCCTGCGAGAGCGAGTGACCGTGAGCCAGAAGACGTTCCACACGGAGATTCCGGGATGAAACCTGGCTGGAGAGCCATTCTCGCTGCAGCCACATTGCTCGCGGGGACGCAGGTTGCGGCCGACGAGCTCGTTCTCCCGACGGCGCCTTTGCGTCAATACTACGCTGCCGCACATGCCAATGGCGCCGAGCGTTCCGAAGCGCTCGCCCGTGCGCTCGTGGTCGTGTCGCGGGGGCAACCCGTCGAGCAGCGACTGGAGTTGTTGCAGCAAGCTTCGCTCGTCGACCCGACGTGGGCCGCGCCGCACTTCGAGCGCGTCGTTCTGGAATTGCACCAGCACGACCCGGCAAGCGCCAGCCTCGCCTTTCGGGATGCCATGCGTTGCGTGCTCGACGACCCGGTCCAGCAGTCGGCGTGGTTGTTCCACGCCGAGCGCGGCGCGCACTCCTTGCTGCTCGCGACCCTGGTCACCTTGGTCGCCCTGCTCCTCGTCCGCACACTTTTCTTCGCGCAGCACCTCGTGGAAGCACGTCCGCGGCAAATCTATGTCACGGTCGTCGTACTAACGTGCGTCATGTTGTGGGTGCTGTGGCAATCGCCGCTCGCCGCGTTGCTGGTGGCGACTCTGTTCCTGACAACTTTCATGTCACGCAAGGAGCGCCGCACGCTGGCCGCGCTCTGTATCGCGCTGGCCTTGTGCGAGATCCCGCTGCCGTGGTTGCAGACTCGCGCCATGATCCTCGATCCGAGCAGCACGAGCGCGCGCCTCTCCGCCGCACAGCGCGAGGGTGGCGACCCCCGCCTCGAGGCCAGTCTCGTGCGCGACGTCCCTCATGGTCGTGAGCGCGAGTTCGTGCTGGGGCTGCTCGCCCGTCGGCGCGGCGATCTCGACGGCGCCGAACGCTATTACTCCGCGGCGATCACCGCCGACCCGAATTGGGGCCTGCCGTACGTCAATCTCGCCAATGTCTACTTCGCGCGCGGCAACATGCAGCGCGCCGCCGCCGGCTACCGCAAGGCGCAAACCTTGACGCCGGAGAGTCCGTACGCACACGCCAACTTGGCGCAGACCTACATCCGGATGCTGCACTTCGGCGAAGCCGATCAGGAGCTGCACCTCGCCACCGAATTGGATTTCGCCAAGATCAAAGAGAAGCGCGCTGCCTGGTTGCACGCGCAAGTTCCGGTGGTCGATGCCGTTCTCGGCCCGCAGGAAATCTTGCGGCTGGCCAGTGACGAGGCACGTGCGAAACCGCGGCGGGCCGAGCTTCTGTTGCAAAACTGGCGTGGCTCCGGCTGGGATGGATTGTCGCCGTTGAAAACCGCGGCCGTTCTCCTTGGACTGGTGGGAATGCTGCTGTCGCGCTGGCGCTTGCGCGCGGTCGTATTCGAGTGCACTTCGTGCGCTCGCCTCGTGTGCACGCATTGTGCGCCGGCGTCGCGCGACGATCGTGCTCGCCCCTGTCCGTATTGCGATCTCAACACGGCGCGCCTCGACCGCCCCCAGGTGATCGCTGACGACGCACCGATGGTCGAACGCAAGCGCAAACGTGCGGCGCCACGCCTTGCTGATCGCATGCCGCGCTGGATCGGCACCGTCTTCCCCGGCGCCGCGGACCTGGCGTGCGGGGCACCGACCGCGGCCCTGTGGACCGCGCTGGTGGCGTGGGCAGCATTGCTCGCCGTCGGCGGGCTGGTGGACGCCGCGAGCGACCGCGCCGCGCCTTGGTTCACGGCCGCCAATACCCAGTCCTTGCGCTTGGCGGTCCTGGTGTTCTTCCTGGCGCACTTGCAGGGACTGCTGCGGCTCCGCCGCTCGTGGCGGCGACTCGGACAGTCGGCGATTCCTGAGGGACGGTGAGTCATGCAGGGCGCACTTCAAGAATTCGGCCTCGCGGAGATCCTGCAGCTCGTCGCGATGCAGCACAAAACGGGGCTGCTGCGCATCGAGAGCTACGAAAAGCTTCTCACCTTCTACTTCGACCAGGGCATGCTTGTCTCTTGTCGTGACCGCCGCCGGCTGGCCGACGACCCGTTGATCGAATACATGAAGAAAACCGGCTACCTGGATGCGTGGCAGTCCTTGCACCTCACATTGGAGGTCGAGGAGAACCGCAACGATATCGCCGACGTGCTACTCGAAAAAAACCTGATCACGCCGGAAGAGCTGCAGCAGGCCTTGCTCGACATGACGCAGGATCTCGTCTTCCGCACCTACAACTGGAAAGAAGGCACGTACCGCTTCCTGAGCGGCGAGGAATCGCTGCGCGGTCTCCAGCACACGGTGTCCCTGAAAATGGAAGCCGTGCTGCTCGAAGCCGCCCGCCGTGTCGACGAGTGGCCGCAGATTCTGACCAAGCTGCCCAGCCCACAGGTCCTGTTGTCCCCGGTGACGACGCTGCCTTCGTCTCTGGACGAACGCTCCCACAGCCTGCTCACACGCCTGCGCCGCCCGATGCGCCTCGCCGAACTCGTGGCCTGCGGGCGGTTGCCCGAGTACGAGGTGTACGAAATCGTCGCCGCGGCTGCCGAGTCCGGCATCACCCAGATTCTCGAGATGCCGCGACCGGCCGAAGCCCCCAAATCTGCCGCTCCGACTTTCGCCGTTGCGGCTCCAGCCCACAAGATGGGTCTACAGCGGCCGCGCCTGACGCTCCCGTCGCGGCGGCCCCTGCGGCCGAGCGTGGTGTTGTGGGCGATGGTACTGCTTGCCGCGGGTTTCGGGCTGATGGTGGTCGGTTTGCGCGGTGGCAGCACGCGGCTCGCGCGAACTGAAATGGAATTGCGGTCGGCGCGCACGACGTTGCATCGCGACATCGAGGTGTTCCGCGCCCTGCATGGCGGATACCCGGAGACGCTGCAGGACCTCGCCAATGCTCAGCTCGCCAGCCCGCGACTGGTGGAAAAGGCCGATGTCGTGGCCTACGCACGCACGGAATCGGGCAAGAGCTTCGACCTGACTTACAAGGAAGACAAGCCCAGGCGTTGATCTGACACTCCCGGCGCGCGTACGCTCTCCCGCATGCGTGTTCTCGACTTCTTCTTCGCCCTGCGTCCCCTCGTCCTGGTGCCGGCGTGGAGCTTCTTCATTCTCGGCCAAGATCTGGCGCGATCCCATCCCGGAAGCGACGCCAGTCTCGCGACGTCCGAGGGGTTTCCCTTGTTGCGCTTCATCTTGTTGAGCGCGGTGCTCGCCGCCGTTCACCTTTTCAATCAGATTGCCGACGCCGAAACCGATCGCTTGAACGCCAAGGGTTTCTTTCTCCAGCGCGGCACGTTCACGCCGCGCCAGTATGGCGTCGTCGCGAGCTTGCTCCTGACCACAGCGCTCGTGCTGGCGGCGGTGACGGACGAGGCGCCATTGCGACTCGCCGCGGCTGCGGCGCTCGGCATCATCTACAGCTTGCCGCCGTTGCGCCTGAGCTCGCGTCCGGGCCTCGACGTGGCGGCGAACGCGATCGGCTACGGCGCTCTCGCGACCTGGCTCGGCGCCGGTGCACTGCGGGCGTCTGATCCTTGGACAGCGCGCCTCGGTGCGAGCATGCTCGCCGTCGCGGCGGTGTTCTTGTACACGACGTTGCTCGATGCCGAGGGAGATCGTCGCACCGACAAACGCACGGCTGCTGTGGCGTGGGGTGTGGAGCGCACGCGACGGCTGGCATGCCTTTGCGCCGTCGCCGCCGTGGCGCTGGCTGCTTTCGCCACCGCGCCCGAGCTGCTCGCCGCTTGCGGCGGGCTCGCGATCTGGGCCGCGGCCAACAATCTGGCACCGCGAGCGGTCCAGGATCAGAGTGTGAGTGTGGGCGGCACGATGCTGTTCGCCCTCGCGGCGAGCATCCACACTCCGGCTTTCGCCGCGGGCTTGCTCCTCTTGATCGCACTCACGCGCG
>DASRJO010000115.1:0-22072 GCA_035649435.1 Candidatus Krumholzibacteriia bacterium
GGCGCGAAGGCGCACAGAAGCAACGGAGAGCTGACGCCCCAGGTCACGAGACAAACCAACGACAACAAGAGCGCCGCGTGATAGGCAATGACCCAACGGCGCATCGCTTTGGCTGCGCGCGGAACGCTTCTGCTGCCGCGCACGGCGTAGCCGGCGCAGGCCTTCGCGCCCGAAGAAGAGCGCCGTCATGGCGAGCAACGCCCACAAGGTGGGCCAGACGACATGCCCCGCGACCACCACACCGAGCACGAATGGCACGTACAGCATGGCCCATGCGCCATGCTCTTTGGGTAACGCGAGTCCGGGGATGCGCTTCAATCGAGCCAAACGTCGGCGATGGCGCGCTTGAGACGCGGCGTCGCCAATTGGAAGTTGCGCCCCACGGGATGCGGATTCGGGAACCACTTCCACAGGAAGGCACCGGCCACGCACGGCTCGCGCTCGACGGCGGCGAGGGCGATGCGGAGACAAGCCTCCTGCACGTCCTCGGCTTCGACGCCATCGACGGCCGCCTCCCACGGCCGCACCGGCGCGGCGAAGGCGCGGTTGTAGCCGAGCTCGGTGAAAACGATGCGGCGATTCTTCTTCGCGGCGAACTCGCGCAGCTCCGTCATCCGCGCCGCCCATCCCGCTTCGATCTCGGCCGCGCTCGCGCCGACGCTGTCGGCCAGCGGGAAGTAGGCTTGAACCCCGATCGCATCCAGCGCATCCCAGAACGGCACGCGCGCATAGTCCGTCCAGTTGGCGCCATAGGTGAGCGGCGCCGACGTCACCGCGCGCACCTGCCGGATCAACTCACGCCAGCGTTCCTCGTGTCCCAACGTGCGGTCGATCTCCGTCCCGAGGACGAACCCATCGGCATCGGGACATGCTCGCGCCAAGGTCACGACCCATGTCGTGTAAGTGTCGAAAAAGCGCTGCCATTCTTCGGCTGTCGCGAACTCGATGTCGCCAGCCCAGCTGAATTTGGAACCCCAGTGGGCCAAGTGCGGCGTGATGGCGATCTCGAGACCCGCGGCATGCGCGGCCGCGATGGGTCGCGCGAGGTGCGCGGGCGGCGCGCTCGGATCGATCGGACGAAAGGCAACCATCCCATCTTCGCCGATGCGCGCATACGGATGGATGCTCACCCAGGTCGCACCCACCGCGCGCAGATCCGCCATCGTCGACTCGATGTTCTCCGAGCCCCAGTCTTGCCCGCCTCCGTGGGTCGAGAGCACGATGCCGTGCACCTTGGCATCGGGGGCCGTCGTGGCACCGGCCTTGGCGAGCTGCATCTGCACCTCGCTCCCAAGACCCTCGCGATGCTGCTCGCAAGCACAGGTCGCGAGCATCAGCACCACGATGGTTCGCCGGACGGCGTTGTGACCGGGCCTGCGCAACGTGGGATCGAGTGTCCTTCGCACGGCTTCCTCCTCGGACGAGGATAGCCTGCGCCATGAGCTGCGGGAAAGTCCGACCCTACGAGGCGACAGGGCCTGTTGCGGGCGAGCGCTACGGCTTCACTTCGATCGTGCCGGCTTCGATGAGATCGATGAAGCGCGTCACGATCTCCGGATCGAACTGGCGCCCGGCGTTGCCGCGCAACAAGGTGATCGCCTTCTCGACCGGCATGGCGATGCGGTAGGGGCGGTTGGTGGTCATGGCGTCGAAGCTGTCGACGACGGTGACGATGCGCGTCCCGAGCTCGATGTCGCTGCCGACCAGTCCGTGCGGATACCCGCGGCCATCGATGCGCTCGTGGTGGTGCAGGATGAGGCCGATCGCCGGCTCGAGGTAATCGATGTTGCTGATGATGCGCGCACCCATCTCGGGATGCGCCCGCACGATGCGCCATTCCTCGGGTGTGAGCGGCCCGGGCTTGTTGAGGATGCCTTCGGATACGCCGATCTTGCCGATGTCGTGCAGCACGGCGCCGAACACTAGCATGTCGATCTCGTGGCGTCCGAGCCCCATGGTGCCGCCGACGACGCGCGCGTAATCGGCGACGCGCTCCGAGTGCCCGCGCGTGTACGTGTCTTTGGCTTCGAGTGACGACACGAAGGCGCGCACCGTGGAAAGATAAGTGCGATGCAGCTCGCTGTAGAGACGCGCGCCTTCGAGCGCCGGCCCGGCGAAGTTGCACACCGCCGTCAGCATCACCAGGTCGTCGGCCGTGAACGGCAGGCCGGAGACCTTGTGACCGAACAGCGCCACGCCCACCGGCGCGCCCTTCGCCGCCATGGGACAGGCGACGCCGAACCCCGTCTCGCGCACCGCGCGCACCTCGTTCGCCAGCTCGCGCGGAAAAATCTGCTCCTCGAGCAGCAACGGCTGCGGCGCGCGCAGCAAGTAGAGCCCGAGGCCGGCGCGGAAGTCGAGCAGCCGGCGCACTTCACGTGTCGACACGCCGCGACAGACGACATCCAGCACCCGGCTTCCGGCATCGAGATGGAACAGCGCCCCGGATGCGAGACCGATCTGCCCCATGGCAGTGAGCATGAAGCCCTGATACAAGTCGTCGAGCTCTAGGCAGCCGACCACGTTCTGCGAAAGCTCGAACAATGATTGGATCTTGAGCTCTTGCCGGCGCAGCTCGCGGCTCAGGTTCTGTGAGCCGCCGCGCGACTCCGACCGCGACGCCGTGTCGCGACGGCGATGATTGACGCCCGCCCGCGCGCGCGTGACGACGCTGCGCACGCGCTCGGCCACGAACGTCGGCGTCACCGGCTGACGCATGTAGTCGGCCGCACCGGCCTCCATCGCCAAGCTGTACGAGCCCTCGTCGTCGCCGGACGCGACCAACAACACCGGAATCTCGGGCACGCGATCATGCAGCGCGCGGCACATCCCGATCGTGTCGAACCCGGGAATGTCGAGCTCAGAAAGCACCGCATCGGGGCGCTCGTGCAGCACCTGGAGGATTGCCTGCTCGGCCTGCCCGCAGCTCGACACCTGCATCCCGGCCTGCGACATCACCGACGCCACCTGCTTGCGTGTTCCGAGGTTCGGATGCACGACCAGCACGCGCAGCTCGCTCAGGCTCACTTCGTCCTTGGCGTCGGCCTCGGGATCCGGCGCCGCTTCGGTCGGGCGCACGTGACGAGGGTCGGCCAGCGACTCCGGTTCGAAGTCGCCGTCCTCGCGCTCCTCGGTGGCATCGCTCGACGCGCCGCCT
This sequence comes from Candidatus Krumholzibacteriia bacterium, assembly GCA_035649435.1. Lineage (GTDB taxonomy): Bacteria > Krumholzibacteriota > Krumholzibacteriia > DASRJW01. Next base: position 3,158 of record DASRJO010000115.1, read on the forward strand.
TGCTGCGCCAGCGCCGCGACCCAACCGGCGCGCCGGCGCCACGGCGTCTCGTCCTCCAAGCGTTGCAGATCGCTCGCCTCGAACAGACCGGACGCGAATGCCTCTCCCGCGGGCGAGCCACCGGCGCGGTAGATATCCTCGTCGTCGTGGACGCAGGACGGTGCTTCGGGTACGTCGGGTTTGCGCTTGCTCATCTCACACCCCGAAGAGATCACGTGCGACGTCGAGGTCAGCATCCAAGCCCAGGCTGAGCTCGCGATTGACGACCCGAACCAAGGCATCGACGATCAAGGGGTCGTAGCGCAAACCCCAATTCTCCGCCAGGCTCTCCAGCGCTTCGACTTGGCCGAGCGACTTTCGATAGGGACGATCCATCGTCATCTTCACGTACGATTCGGCCACTGCCACGATGCGCGCGCCCATTGGGATCGCGCGGCCGCGCAGAGCCGATGGATAACCTTCGCCGTTGTACGCCTCGTGGTGATGCATGACGATATCGACCGCGACATCGCCGAAGCGCATTTGCCGCATGATCGCGGCGCCTTCGATGGTGTGGCGGCGCACGATCTCCCATTGGTCCGAGGTGAGCTGACCGCTGGAGCGCAGGATGGCCGGATCGATGCGCAGCATGCCGATGTCGCGCAGAACGGCGCCGTAAGTGAGGTCGCGCCGCATGTTCTCCGGGAACTGGACTTCTTGCGCCAGCGCTTGCACTGTCCGCACTACGCGCTCCGTGGCGCCGGCGTCTTGACCGCTGCACTTCTCGATCAGAGTCACCAGGCCACGCACCACGCCGAGCGTGTGGTCCTGCATCGTTTCGTACAGAAGTCCGCGGTCGTATGCCAGCGCCGCTTGATCGAGCAGGTGCGCCAGCATCTCGAGATCGGGCTCGCCGTGCCGGCTCGCACCCAGGAGCAACACGCCCAGCACGCGCTCTTTGATCCGGAACGCGATCGACAGGGTGAACCCGTGTTGCCGGGCCCACGCCTGTTCTTCCGCCGCGATGTGCGCATCGTCGGCGATGCGCAGCGGTCCGTCGGTCTGCAAGGTCGCTTGCACCAAGGTCGAATCGCCGCGCAAGGCCATTTCCGGCAGCAACTCGCGGTCGAGCCCGCGGTGATTGGTGAGATAGAACTCGCCGTCCCGTGCGCCGAAGTAGAGGACGGTTTCTGTGCGCGCCACCGACACCACCGACAACACCAGCACCTCGATCAGTCGCGACGTGCCGAACGCGGCCTCGAAGCTCCGCGACAATCCGACGATGTCGCGCAGCTGCGTCACCTTGCGCCGCAACATCCGCTCGCGATCGCTCTCCTGGAACGCCGGCGCGCCGAGGATTCGGGCCGGGCCGTGCATCAGACGGCTGTTGTCGCTGGACGTTGGCTGCGGCAAGTTCCCGGATGGGGGCTGCCGCGTTTCGCGCCGCGCTGCCCGTTCGCTCGCGAACGGCTCCGGCTCGATCTCGACCCGCGGCGCCCTGACGGGTGCGACGGGGATCGGCGCCGGCACGACTGGCTCGCGCGCACCATGCTCACCGGCGACAGGCACCATCGGCTCGCGGGAAACCGGAACCTTCGTCTCGCGGGTGATTGGCGGCATCGGCTCGCGCGTGACCGGCACCTTCGACTCGCGGGTAACCGGCAGCCTCGTCTCGCTGGCGACCGGCACCAGCCTGCCGCGCACCGCCGACACCTCCCGCGTGCGGGATTCGGCCAACAGGACTTCCAATTCCTGCAGCTCATCGAGCGTGTAATCGTCGCCTGGACGTTCCTTGGCCAGAAAAAGCAGCAGCTCGACGTGATCGTCGTTCTCCGCCCGCACCACCACCGCGCAGTTGAGGGCACTGACGATGTCCTGCTCGTCCGGATCCAAGGGGTCGAGGCAAAGGTCGAAGAGAAACGCCGGCCCGCGTTGCTCGCGCACGCGTCGAGCCAGCTGCCCGTGGTACTGCAGACCACGATCCAAATCGAGACCTGTCGACGTCACCGGATGGTAGGCGCCGTCCGGTTGCAATGCGAACACCGACACGTGCGTCGCCAAACCTCGGGCGCGCAACGTCTCACGCCACCAGGTGGCCAGCTCCTCCAGCTCCAGTGTGCCGTCATCGGCGACGACGGGCATCCATCCCTGTTTGGGGATTTCGATCTCACTGGACTCGAATGCTTGTGCCACCTCGAGCTCGGAAAAGCCTTCCGCTTCCTTGCTATCGCCGACACCGATCGCCACGAGCAAACGGTCCAGCTCGACGTCCCCGCGCCGCTCCGGCGTGCTCGCACCCTGTGCACGCTGCGATGCTGCAGACTCGACGTCGCGCTCCGGGCCGCGCTCAAACGCACTGACAGCGCTCATGGCACCTTCCAACGTCTCCGCCATCGCCGGAGGCTGAAGGTTGGGATCCCGGCTGAGGAAGCTCCGCAGAGTCGCGGAGTCGACGCGAAATGCGGTCGACCAACCTTGCGCCGCACGTTCCGCGGCGAACTCGTTCAAGGTCCGAGCACCACCCCCGCCCAGGGAGTCGACGGCGCTCAAGTCGAGCACGACACGCGACAACTGACGCTGCCGGCATTCTTGGAACAGACGCATGAGAAGTGGTCGCGCCGCTGGCCCCAAGGATCCGGAGATCCCGAAGATCGCGATGTCCCGATCCTCACACGGGAGCCGTGTGAATCGGACTTCCCGACCGGCGTCTCGCTGGCCCATGCTTCCGTCCTTCGTCGCTCAACCCATCTCCTCGGCGAGCCACTTGTCGAGAACGTTCTTCAAGAACCGCCACTCGCTGCCGACCTTCTTCGCCGGAATCTTGCCTTCCTTGGCCAAGCGGCACACGGTCTTGACGTGCATCTTCAAATACTCGGCCGCCTCCATCGATGTCATGACGGCGCTGGTTCCCTCGTCGCCGCCGATGTAGATGTTGGCGTACTCACTCGTCTTCAACTCGCTCATGGCATCCCCTGCCTTCGTTGCAGTCACCTTCGAACACTCACCCGCCCCGCGACCCCACCCAACACTCGTCAATCATGCTTCCAGAACTTCTGCACCACCTGAGTCAGCTCATCGGCGTGGATCGGCGAGCTGACGAATCCCTGCGCTTGCAGCTGTCGCAGCACCATGTGCGACTGCTCTCCCGCTCGCGCCAGCACCAGCACCAGCGGAATCGCGCCGTGCTTGCCGCTCTGGCGCCGCAGCTCCGCCAGCCGTTGCGCGTTCATTTCCGGCAGGCGCAAGTCGCAGATCATCAGGTCGACGCGCAAGCGTTCCAGCGCGTCCCAGGCTTCCTCCGCCGATCGCACCGCCACAGTTCGCCGACCGCCCGCGCCGAGCAACCCGACGAGAGCGTGGCGCTCGACGTTCGAGCTGTTGACCACCAGAATGGTGGGAACCCGCGTCCCGGTCGTGGCACTCGCTTCCACCGCCCGCGACGGCAACCGCTTGCGCCCCAGCAGACCGGCGACATCGAGCACGGGCACCGGCGCCGCTCCGGTCTCGAGCAAACCGAGCCACGGTCCGATCACGCCTGGGCGCAGCGCACCACGCTTCGCCGCGCACGGTCCAGAAGCCAGCAGCGCCGCACGGCGCTCGAAGCTCCCGATCACCACGACGAACTCGTGCGCAAGCTCCTCGTAGCTCGAGTCCTGCAGCGCGAACGCCAGGTGCAGGAGCGGAAGGCGCATGCCCGCCACGTCCACCATCGCGCCGGCACCGTCCTGCTCGACCCGCGCCGAGGCGAAGTCATGCACCGACTCGACCGCGGCGACCGGCAAGGCGATCGCGTGCGCGCCGATGCGCACCACGAGTCCCGCGCTCTGCGACGCCGTCCTCGGCAAAGACAGACGGAAGCGGCACCCGGGAGAGTCCGCGGGCTCCACCCACACCAAGCCTTGCAGCGATTCCACCAGTGGCCGCGAGTGACGCAACCCCGGATAGCGGCCGAGCACATCGTCATCGCCGACACCGCGCGGACTGCGCGCCTCGGCGTCGCGGACCTCGACGATCAACCGGTCCTCGTCCGCGCGCAGCACGCTGTCGATCTGCGCCTCGCCGCGCCCTGCCTGCAGCGCCATGCTGTCCAACCACAAGTGGCGAAGGATCTCCAGGAGAGCCCCGCCCAACTCGTCATCCACCTCTCCCAGAGATCCTGTCGCCCGCAGTGCCAGACGCAATCCGCGCTCTCGCGCCTCATCCAGCACCTCCTGTGCCGCTGCGTCCACGAGCGACCGCAGGACACCCTCGCAGTGATTTCGCAGCCCTTCTTCGAACGGAGCAGGCGTCGTGACGGACAATTGCGTCGTCGCCAGCGCCTGGCCGAGGGCGATGAGCTCCCGTCCCAGATCCCGCACCTCGTCCTGCGACAGGCTGGATTCGAGCGCGGCGACCAGGACATCCGGTAGCTCGCGCGTCTGGCGCACGAGTGTGGCGACGTCCAGAAGCCGCTGTGACAGGTCACTTTGCGACGCAACGTGTTGCGGATCGGCATGCCGGATGGGTTCTTCGAAACGCCGCGCCGCCTCACGCCGCCAGGAGGCCAGACGTTCCTCGACGCGCATCAATTCGTCGACACGCGGCCGTGGATCCGCGCGCTCGAGCGCCTCGATGTACGAGCGCGCACACTGGTGCGACTCGTCGAGAAGGACTTGCAACCGCGCCGACCACGGCACGTCGCTCGATTCCAGATCTTCGAGCAAGCTGAACAATCGGCCCAGGAAGGATTGGAAGGCATCGAGACCGAGGAGAGAGGCGCTGCCGCGCAGCGCCCGCGTCGCGTGCGTCAGGCGTTGCAGCACCGTTTGCTCAGGCGGCTCGACGCTCCCGAGCACGGCGTGCAGACCACGCAAAAGCTCCTTGCCTTGCTGCACGAACGTTTGCAGGTCCAGCGTCTGCCGCGTCGGGATCACTCGTCGATCTCCAATGCGCCGAGGGAGTGGAGGTCGAATTTCGGCGTGGCTCCTGGCGTCTCGGGGCCGGAACGCTTCGCCGTACCTCCGGCACGCGGCGCCTCGGGACGCTCACTCGTGCTGCCTTCGAAGCTCACCTCGACACGACCATCCAGTTGCTGCACCGGCTTGCCGACGAAATGCGGGAAGTGTGATTCGAAGCTCGGGCTCGCCACTCCTGGAGTTGCAGGGGCCATCGGAGCTGCCATCGGCGGAGACGCCGGCATGGCCGTTCCCGGAGGTGCTGCTGGCAGGCGTGGAGGGAGCTCGGGATAGGTGTCGTCCACGAACACGTGCGGCGCCGCGGCCTCAGCCTTCGTCTTCTCTTCGTCGCTACGCCGCAATTCCTCGGGGGCTTCGTCGCGCAGCTTCCAGGAACCTTCTTGCGTCGACTGGCCGGTCCACGCGAAGTAGCCCGACTCGCTGGCCTTGGTGGAGCGATCGGGCTGCAGCACCTCGGATGTCGCCCAGCGTATGTCCTCGGCCGGGGAGACCGGGACTGATTCGACCGAATCGAACGCCGGCATTTCAGGCGCGGTCCATGGCGACACGATCGCTTCGGGCTCGGCCACGACTTCCGGCATCGCCGCGAAACCTGGGACCACCTGCAGCGCTTCGAACGTCCGTGTCTCGGGCAATGTCACCAGCGCCGGAGGCTCGAACATCGGCGGCGGCATCGGCGGCGCAGCCGGCATAGGCCGCGACTCCGACTTCTGCAACGCGTTGAGCAACGGCGGTTGTGATGCGGTCGGGAAATCGGCCGGCGACTCCGACGTCTCGGGAACGAACGCCTGCAGGCCACGCATCTCGTTCCAGAGCATCGACAAGTTGCTCTCGAGCTCTCCGAGTCGCCGCGCCACGTCGCCCGACGTTTCCTCGACTCGCGGCCCCGAGTCGGACTCCTCGCGCGCGAAAAGCGCTGCGGGCGAGAACGGCGGCGCAGCCGGCATCGCACGCGCCTGGTCTCGCGACAGGCGGACTTGCTCGACGAGCGGATTCCACGCACGCGCGACGCGGGTGGCGAGCTCGTCTTTCGCCTCGGCGTTCAGCGATTCCAGCTTGGCGCCACTTTGTTCCAAGCGCTGCACCAGCTCGCGAGTACCGCGATGCATGGCCTGCAGCTCGCGCTCGAGCTGCTGCTCGCGTGACTTTTGCGCCGCGAAAGCGGCGACGAGATCACGCACTTCGGCAGGCAGGTCTTCGAGCTCCGTGGCACCGAATTCCGGAGCGTCGAGGACTTCCAGCGCACGCCGAATCATCATGCGCGGGGTCTGAGCGTTCTGCGCCGCGCCGAGCGCGCGCGCCACCGACAGGTGCACGACCACAGCGAGCGCGGCCATCGCCCCGCACACGATCACCAGCTCCGGTCCGAGGCTGCCCGCGAACAACGCGCTCCAACCCACGCCGCGCACTTGAACGAAGTAGGTGCTGACGGCCGAGCCCGTGAGCAGAACGGCGAAGGAAGCCATGAGCGCCGTCGTGTGCGGAGACGTCGATTTGCGGTCGCGCGGGTCGCCCATGACATGCACCTGCCGATTCGTGACGACCTGAGGCCGTCTGCAACGTGGAGCGATCACACCCTGCGAAGGGCACGGAAAGACTTGGCGGAGGGTGTAGGACGCAAGCGATGTGCCAGGGAGACAATCGGCCCTCTTCGGCAATCGTGCGGCAGAATGCGCTTCAGAACGCCATCGCACCTGCGCAACGACGAGGGCATTCCAGGCGGTCGAATGCCTGTACCGCACCTTGCCGCCCCAGGCGGATGTTCTTATGTTGGGAACGTGAAGTCCGGAACCGGCACGCCACTTCAGCCCAGCCTGTATGCGCGTGGCCGGCGGTCCCGAAAGAGATCGTTGCGCGCGGTGATGTGCTTGTCCGCCGCCTGTGCCGGATCGATGTCCACGATCTGCAGGGACACTTCCCCTTCCCCCGCCTGCGCCAGGACACGACCTTTGGGGTCGACGATGCGGCTTTGACCGGTGAAGTGCAGCTTCACTCCCGCGCGCTTTTCCGTGCCGATGCGGTTGCACGTCACGGTGAAGACGCGGTTCTCCACGGCGCGCGTGACCATCGCCGTCTGGCAGTACGGCAACACGAGGTTGGATGGATGCAGAATCACGCGCGCACCCGCCAATGCCAAGCTCCGGCACACCTCGGGAAATACCCAGTCGAAGCAGATCATGACCCCGACCTGCGTGCCGGTGCGAATCGGCGCGATGTGCGGCGCAGCGCGATCGAACACCAGCTTCTCACGATCGAACAGATGCGTCTTGCGATACACGTGCGAGCGTCCCGAAGGCAGGATGGTCACCGCGCTGTTGTAAATCTGGTTGCCGTCCTTTTCGGCCAGGCCGGCGCACAGCACCAGCCGATTGGCCCGCGCCAGCCGGCGCAGCCGCTGCACCGACGCTCCATTCGCCGGTTCGGCGAGTGCGCGCGCCTCGCGCCGCGAAGCGAACACGTAGCCCGTCGTGCACAGCTCCGGCAAAACAATGGTGGTGTCCCGCACCTTGGCGAGCGCGTTTTCGATGTCCTGCAGGTTGGATTCGATGGCGCCGAAGCGCGGCTGTGTTTGCAGAAATCCGATGCGCATATGTCTCCTTTGCCGCCGTCCGGCCATGGCATATCACTTGCAGCCTCATCGTGCAAGTCACTGCCTCGGAGGTCGTGACAATGTCGGATGACAACGAATGGTTCGTCCCCGTGGAGCGTGATGGCGCCACGGGAGAGTCCACACCCAGCATCTCCTTCATGGTGCATGGGCTGCTGTCGAGTCGTGTGCAGACCGGCATGTCCGACGAGGATCGTCCGGAGGAAGACGTCAACATCTATCTCGCCCATCTCTTGAGCGAGTACCTCCGGCCGCAGCATTCATTGCGCATCCAAGAATATGTTTCGCATTACGACTCCTCGGTCTTCGAGAGAGTGCGCACCTCGACCAACACCCGTTTCCGCTACACGGTCTACAAGGCCAATGCCGATCACATCCTGATGATGATGGGCGTGTTCCACAATCCGGGCGGCGGGCGTCCCTCGACCTTGCCACGACGGATCGACGACGAAACGGTGCTCGGCCGCGGCCGTGCCTACTACGATTACGCCTTCACCTACAGCCGTTGCTTGCATGGGCGGTCGAGCGCGATCACCGGCGTGCTGGGCAAGCTCGCCTTCGGCTTCGAGCGCTACCTGCGGCTCCTGATGCACCTGCGTGGCGAGTACTTGAAGTTGATCGACCACTTGAGCCCCGGCGATCTGTTCCATCTCGAACGCGGGGTCCTGGGGATCGATGTCTCGAAGCAACGCGATCTCTTCTTGGACGCGTATGTCGCCTGGAGGCGCGACCCGACGCCGCTTCATCGCGAGCAGCTGCTGCGCCAGGCTGCCGCCCTGCACCAGCTCGATCCCGAATTCGATTTCAAGCTACCGGAAGACTGATGGCGAACGCGCCGCCGTGCCTCAGCGTTGTTTGAGGAAGGCGAGCAGCGTGTCGATCGTGGCGTCGGGAAGAGCATCTGCCGCTCCTGCAGGAACGGACTGCAACTGCGCCCCGCCGCGTGCGGCGAGTTGCTTGACGAAACGCTGGCTGCGGCCGGCGTCACCCTTCTGGCTGCGCTCCTCGACGAGAACGAGGATGGGTGCAGCGAACTGACTCGTGGCCTTCTGCACACCCGTAGTGGCGAGCCGGCGCTGCATCGTCCACTTCGGCGGCGTCTTGAACAGGCGCGGCGCGAGATTCCGCATCATCGTGCGCAGCTGGTCCGTCGCACCGAGCTTCGCATCCAGAATCGGGAACACGCCCACCACCGCGTTCACGCGCTTGCGCGTCGCCAGGTGCAGCGCGATCGCAGCGCCTAGACCGAAGCCGATCACAGCGATCCGCGTCGCGTAATGATTGAGCATGTCGTAGCGGTTCTCGGCTTCGTCGAGACAGGTTTGCCAGTAGAACGGGCTCAGCCCGGGCCGATCGAGCCTGCGATAGGCGAGCGAGGTCGCCAGCACGCCGAACCCGGCGCGATGCAGGCGCGAACCCAGCGTCTGCAGGCCGGAGCAGTCCTGCTCCTCGCCCGCGAGCACCAGCACGCTCGGCGCGCTGCGATCTTGCAATCGGAGAAAGCTTCGCCCCGCTTCCGGGATGTCGAGGCGCGTCTCGAAGAGGCGCATCTGCTCGACGTGAGCCTTGAGCAGGGCGAGACGCGTGGCCTCGCCACCGTAGCCCCGGCGCACGCCGCGCTCGAGCTCCCAGATGGTGTGTGCGACCTCGTTGTCGTATTCGGGACGAGGTGGCTGCGGGGATTCCTCGGCGGCTGCTTGATTCACGCTGGGGATTGTAGACGGGATGGCGGCCGCGGGCAAGCTCACACGCTGAGCACCGCGAGACGCTGTGCCTGGAGCGCCGGCGTCATCCAGGTTTGATCGTTGTCCTCCAGAGCCCGGCTCACGGCCAGGAGCGCCATCTCCCGCTCCCCGAGCATGAGGTGGGCACGGGACGATAGATAGGACGCGTAGGCGCGATACACGCGCTTCGCACCGCCGGCACGCAGGGTTCGGAACGCAGTTTCGAGAATCGCCAGCGCCCCGCGCCCATCCTGCGTGTTCAAAAGCATCTCGGCGTAGTCGAGCTGCGCGCCGATGCTGCGTGGCTGCAATTCCAACGCCTTCAAGTAACCGCGCTTGGCCTTCTCCTCGTCGCCGAGCTGCTGGTGCAACGTTGCGATGGTGTGATAGAGACCGGCATCGTCGAACTCGTCGAGCTGCAGCGCCAGATAGAACTTCTCCAGCGCTTCACGCATTTGCCCCGACTTGACCAGAAACACGCCGCTCTGGGCTACGAGATGACCGCTGCGCGGGCAACGCCTGGTCCCGGCATCGATCACCTGTTGCGCCTGAGTTTTTTCGTCCATGTTCCACAGGACTTGCGCCAGGTCGTACCAGGTCTGCCATTCGTCGGGGAACAGATCGAGCCGCTGGATGTAGAGCTTCACCGCGTCGTCGTGTTTTCCCGCCGCCTGCAACGCATCACCGAGATCGTAGAACACGATGCGTGACTCCGGCCGTTCGGTGCGCAGCCGCGCCAGCAATTCAGCGGCCCCTGCTGCATCTCCCTCTGCCAGCGCCAGTGCCGCCGCCTGGTAGAGCGGCCCGAGCGCGGCGCGCGATTCCTTGTCCTCGAGGGGCATGCCTTCGAGTAGGCGCATGAATGTCTGCTTGGGATCATGGTCGGCGACGCGCGCGGCTTCGAGCAGACGGCCGAGATCGGCGCTGCGCGCCGCGGCCGAAGCGCTTTCGTTCGCGTTCTTGGGCTTGGGCTCCGTCCGGGCTGCGGGTCGCGCGGTGCGCAGCTCGTTGCGCGCACGCACTGGCTCGGCGCTCTGCTCGTCGCCGGGGGCCTGCGGCACCAAGGTCGCGGCCGGCCGCGGCTCGTACCTGCCGGCGCCGCGCAGGCGCTCGACGCAGGCTTCGAGGCGCTCCTTGTTCTCGGCGCTCGCTACCAGTTCGCGCGCGGCCTCGATCTGCTCGGCGGCGAAGGTGTACTCGCGCACATCGATCCGCGAGTGGATGTCCTCGATGAGCGAATCGAAGCTCTGCACACGGGCTTCATCGAGCTTGGCCTCGAGGCGGCGGAACGCCGGCGAGCTGCGCGACGTCTTCTGCAGCGCCCGCACGTACTCGCCATGCGCCTGGCGCCAATTGTTGACGCTGGCGAATTGGTCGCCACGCGCCTCGAATTCGGAAGCGGAATCGCCGAAGAGCTGGCCGAAGAGGTTACCGATCAGGGTCAAACCGCCACACCTCCACCCACGTCTGGACCCACGGCTCAGTATTCCGCCCGATGCTTCTCGACGCAAGACAAAAGAGGCCGCCCGCGGGGGCCCGGGGCTTCCCCTGGCGGCCAGATCCCCCTAGGATTGCCCTCGTGATCACTCCGATCGACATCGAGCAGGCCGCCGCGCGTCTCGTCCCGGTGGTGCACCGCACGCCGGTGCTGCGGTCGCGCAGCCTCGATGCGCTCGCGGGCGCGACGCTCTACCTCAAGGCGGAGAACCTGCAGCGTGCCGGCACATTCAAGATTCGTGGCGCCTACAACAAGATCGCCCGGCTGACGGACGATTCGCGCAGCCGAGGCGTCATCTCCTATTCGTCCGGCAATCACGCCCAGGGTGTGGCGCTCGCGGCCTCACTGCTCGGGGTTCGCGCCACAATTGTCGTGCCCTCCGACATCGTCGCCGCGAAGCGCGACGCCACGGCCGGCTACGGCGCCGAGATCATCGAATGCGGCACGACCTCGGCCGACCGCCGCTCGTATGCCGAATCGCTGGCGCGCGAGCAGGGTCTCGCTCTCGTCGCGCCCTATGATGATCCAGACATCATCGCCGGGCAGGGAACGGTGGCTCTCGAGCTCTTGGACGATGTACCCGATTTGGACGCTTTGGTCGTTCCCGTGGGTGGTGGCGGCCTCGCCGCAGGCTGCTCCATTCTGGCTCGGTCGCGCCGGCCTTCGATTCGCCTCCTCGGCGTCGAGCCAGTGGATGCCGACGACACCCGCCGGTCGATCGAGGCGGGCCGGCCGGTCCGCATTCCGGCGCCGCGGACCATTGCCGATGGCCTCCGCGCCGTCGAGCCCGGAGAGATCACGTTCGAGATCAACCGACGGCTGCTCGATGCAATCGTGACCGTGAGCGATGAAGAGATTCGCCAGGCCATGCGACTGCTGCTCGAGCGCATGAAGATCCTAGTCGAGCCCTCGGGCGCTTGCGCGTTGGCTGCGGTCCTGAGCGGCAAGACGGGTCTCCAGGGTCGCATCGGCGTCGTTCTCTCGGGCGGGAACGTCGAGATCGCCGCGCTGCCGGCGCTTCTCGGCGGCATGTGATCCGAGATCGTGGCCTCATCTGCGGAACCCGGCCACTACTTGATCCGCGGTGTTGACGCGCCCCGCGAGCGTGCCGATCTTTGCCGGATGCAGATTCCCCGGCGACTTCCCATCCTTGCCTTCGCGCTCCTCCTGGGATCGATCGCCGGCCCGGGGTCGGGCAAGTTCGAGTTGGCCGAGGCGCAGGGTCAGGTCGCCGAGAAACCGGAATCGGTACCCCCTCTGCGCATCTTCGCCGTCGAACGCCTGAAGGACCTTCCTTCAGCCGAGCGCGACCCTGCATACGATGAATACGTGCGCACCGTGCGCTCGGCCCTCGATGCATCCAACTACACGACCGCGCTGCTCATGGCGGAGAAAGCGTGCACCTTGTGGCCGCGCTGGCGCCGGCCGCGCATCCATCGCGCCGCGGCACAGCTCGGACTGCAGCGCTTCGGCGATGCGATCACGTCGGCGCGGGAAGCCGCCAAGCGCAAGGCGGACAAGAAGAGCCCCACACCCAGGCCGGACGAGGACGAAACCGCTCCCGCGTACTGGGAAGGTCTGGCCTTCTACCGCTCGCAGCGTTTCGACGAGGCGCTCGCAGCGCTCGAACGCGCCTGCGAAAAATCACCGCGATGGGCCGAGGCCGCGCGTGCACGCGCCGAAGCTTTCTTCGTCGCCGGGCGCGTCGAAGAGGCGGGGAAAGAATACGCACGCGCGTTGCAGCTCGATCCCGATGTCGGCAGCGCGCGCGATGATTCTTACTATGCCGAGGCGTTGGTCGCCCGTGGCGATTTGAACGGCGCCATTGCGGCCATGCAACGCGCCCTGCGCCGAGCGCCGTACGATCCGGGCCTCCACGCCAACCTCGGCCGCCTGCTGCGCCAAGAGGGCAACCTCCTCGAAGCTTACTATCAATTCACCTTGGAGCTGCTGTTGCACGGCGTGCGCGGTTCGTACGCGCCGAAGGCCCTGGAGCAAGCGGGTGAGATCCTCGACATCGTCCGTGCCGATGAGAAACAGCCGGGACGACACGAGTTGCTCATGGTTTCCGCCGGCCTCGGTCTCCTGGATGAAGAGCGCGCACATCGCGCCGTGCACGACCTCGAGCATGCGGTGCGGATCACGCGCACCGCCACCGGACTGCCACAATTGCTTCTCGGCGAAGCCCTGTTGCGCAGCGGCAACGCCGAACGTGCCCGCCAACAGCTCGACAGCCTCTTGCGCTTGGAACCCGACTTCGTGCCCGCGCTCGTCCTGTTGGCGGAGGCATTGCGCGCGCTCGGCGAGCGCGAGCAAGCGAAGCTCACCCTCGAACACGCGTCCTCGCTGTTTCCGACCTACTGGAAGCTGAGCCCCGAACAACAACGGTGACCCGAGGTGCGAGAAGCGCCGCTTCGCGACCCTTTTGTCCACTGCGCTCCGGGCTTCCATGCGACATGGATTGGGCGGTCTGGTATCCTGCCGCCATGTTCGGACGCACGCTGCCTTCCCCTTCCGACCCGACATCGAGGCCACCGCTTCGGCTGCCTGGGATATCCCGACCCGGCCTGAGCGAAGACCTGTTGCGTGAGGCGTCTCAACGGCTGCAAGTGAGCGCGCTGGTCGGGATCGCCTTGTGGGCGATCTCATTCGTGTTGGAAACTTGGATCCTCCCTTTCATCCGCGGCGAGCCACCCCACTATTCCCGCACACCACACATCCTCTGCCTCACGGGGGTTCTGTTCTCGCTCGGCGTCTACTTCGTGGCGCGTCGCGGGTCTCTGTCGCCACAGCGCTTGCTCGATCTCGGGCTCTTTTATTTCTTGGGGGCCACCTCGGCGCTCGTGGGTCGGCTCAACGCCAATGACTACCTTCAGGACGGGCAGCTCATCGTGCATTCACCGACGTGGATCTGCATCCTCATCCTCATTGGCCCCATCATGGTGCCGAACACGCCGCGCCGTGTTCTCGTAGCATCCATGTTCGCAGCGACGATGGATCCACTCTTCTTCTACGGCGCAGTGTGGTGGAAAAGTCAAACGCTCCTCCCCCTGGTCAACATCTTGTTCTGGTGGCCAAACTACGCCTGTGCCGCCCTCGCGGTGCTGCCCGCGCGGCTGCTCGAGCGCCTGAATCGCCGGGTGCAGCGCGCGAGAGAGCTCGGCAGCTACCAGCTGGTCGAGCTCATCGGACACGGCGGCATGGGTGAGGTTTGGAAGGCGCAGCACCAGATGCTGGCGCGTCCGGCGGCGATCAAGATCATCCGTCCCGCGGCGCTCGGCGGCGAATTCTCCGCCGCTTGCGACACCTTGCGCCGCTTCGAGCGCGAAGCGCAGGCGACGGCTGCTCTACAATCGCCGCACACGATCGAGATCTTCGATTTCGGCATCGAGCGCGATGGATCGTTCTATTATGTGATGGAGCTCCTCCATGGCTTCGACCTCGATACCTTGGTGCGGCGCTTCGGCCCGCTGCCGTCGGAACGCGTGGTGCAGCTGTTGGTCCAGGCCTGTCATTCGTTGGAGGATGCGCACCAAAACCACCTCGTGCACCGAGACGTCAAACCCGCCAACATCTTCACCTGTCGCAAAGGCCAGGACTTCGATTTCCTCAAGTTGCTCGATTTCGGCCTGGTGAAGACTGGAGGAACGACGGTCGACGCGCTGTCGCTCGCGACGCTCCAGGGTACGGCGCCAGGAACTCCCGGCTTCATGGCTCCCGAGCAGCTCCTGGGTGAAAAGGACGTGGACCACCGGGTGGATCTCTACGCGCTCGGTTGCGTCGGCTACTGGTTGCTGACTGGCAAGCTGGTGTTCGAGGCCGAAACGACGATGAAGATGTTGGTGGCGCACGTGCAGGAAGCACCGGTGCCGCCCTCGCGCAGGTCGGAGCTGCCGATCTCGAGCGATCTCGAGAACGTCCTTCTCGCATGCCTGGAGAAAAAGCCCGACCGACGCCCCGCGAGTGCCCGCGAGCTGTCGCAACAGCTGCGCGCCAGCCGCACGGACGCGCCCTGGGACGAGGAGCGCGCGCGTGCTTGGTGGTCGAAACATGCTCCGGAAATTGCGAGCGGCACGACGGCGCGGCCCTCTCTCACTCCGGTCACCTCGCGATGAGCGAACCCCGTTCCAGGCCGCACCGATTGCTTACGGCTGCGGCGTTGGCGCTGATCTGCGCGCTCTCCTGGCTGCACCAAGCGCACTACGACTTCGAGAACGACGATGCCTACATCTCGTACCGCTACGCTGTGCACTGGTCGCAGGGCCTGGGACCCGTCTTCAATCCCGGAGAGCGTGTCGAGGGCTACTCGAATTTCCTGCTCGTCGGCGGCCTCGCGCTGGTGCATCGACTCGGATTCGATGTCGTCGTCGTGTCCCGCACCCTCGGAACGTTCGCGGCGCTCGGGATCGTGTTGGTCGCATTCAAGTTCGTGGCGGTACGCTTCCAACGTGGCACTGCCTGGGCGCTGGCAGGTAGTCTCGGCGTCGCGCTGCACGGCGGCCTGGCTTGTTGGGCACGGTCGGGAATGGAAACCGTGCCGCTCGCGTTCCTGGTTCTCCTGGCGCAGTTCGTGTTTCTCGGTGAGCTGGCAAGCCAGCGCGCGCACTGGAAGTCGGGCCTCGCGTTCGCCGCTTGCGCTCTCCTGCGCGCCGACGGCTTCGTGCATCTGGCTGCGACCGCACTTTTCTTGGTGTTGCAGCGCTCGCATCGGCGCCGTCTCTGGAGCCTGCTGCTCCCCTTCGCCTGCGTCGTCGTCCCGTACTTTTTCTGGCGTTGGCAATACTATGGATATCTCTTTCCCAACCCGTACTATCTGCGAACGGGCGGAGACTTCTATCAGCAGCTACGCGGGCTCTTCTACACCTACAATTTCATCGTGCCCTTCGGCGGCCTGCTGCTCTTCGCTGCTCCGCTCCTCCTCCTCGTGTTGCGCGATCCCGCGCGCAACGGCGCCCGCGCCTACTTGGCGACGTGCGTCACGGTGTTCACTGCCTATGTGGTCTGGGTAGGCGGCGACTACATGCCCATGGCACGTTTCTTCATCCCGATCGCCGTGTCGCTCTTCTGTCTGCAGCTCGAAGCAGCGGCAGAAATCGTGGAGCGCCTCGCATCCTCGACCGTCCGCCCACCGCGCATCGCCTCGGAGCCCTCCTCGCCCAACGTTGCGATGTCGAGCGGCCAGCGCGCCGTGTTCGCCATTCTCGCGTCATGCATCGTTCTTTCGGGTTTCCTGCCGACGCTCAACCCCCGGCGTCAGCCGCGCAACCGCGCCACGCTCGCCAGCGTCCAGGTCGAACAATGGACGCTCGCAGGCCGTTGGCTGAAACAATACGTGCCGGCAGGAACACTGCTCGCAGCGGAGCCCGTGGGAGCCCTCGCCTATTTTTCAGAACTCCCCATTGTCGACATGCTGGGAGTCAACGACGAACACATCGCGCATTTGCAGACGGACAATCTGGGCCACAGCACCGCCGGCCACGAAAAGCGCGACTTCGCCTACGTGCTGTCGCGCCGCCCTCAACTCATCTTCCGCGGCGTCTGGCCCGACTCCGCTCGCGCCGGCGAACACCTCTCCTACAACGACGGCTCTTCCTACACACTGCGGTGCGTTTCCCTCGGCCAAGGCCTCGTCGCCAACGACCTAGGCGAAGCGCGCACGACCGAGCTTTTCCTCTGGTACGAAGACCGCTCCGCGTGGTCCAACTGACCCAGAGTCGATTCGGGACACCAAAGGCCGGACCCACCGATGTTCAGTTCTAACACCAGAGACGCGATGCGGATCAATCAGTTGGTCACTGTGCGGGCAAGCCGCCGGCCAGTTTTTCGAGAACGTCCGATGAGATAGGATGGTTGGCCGCAGGCCTGCTCGCCCGGCTCGGTGGTGTGCATGAACATGTGGCGGCGTGAGGTTCGACGTCGGATTACTTTCTATAGATGCTTTTAACAAGCGACCAGGTCTTTGTCTGGATAGAGACGGGCGTATAGCGGAACTTCAGGACCTGGTTCCGACCAATATCTGAAACATAGATACTGCTTCCTGCGGCGTCGACCACAATGCTGCGAGGGTCGACGAGCAATCCCTCTCCCCATCGCAACACGAAAGCCCCGGCGCTCGTGAAAATGGCCGCACGCGCCGGTCCCATCCCAGCGTTAGTCTCTGTCACGAAGATGTTACCGTTTGCGTCTGCAGCAACGCCGAATGGGCTATCCATGGCTAGCCACGTTGCTATAAGAACCCCGTTCCCGTCGAACTTCACGACGCGACCAAGACTATCGGACACGTACACGTTCCCAAGAGCGTCGACGTCGATTCCTCGCGCCCCGCCGGCTCCGGTCCACCAGCTGATGAAGTTCCCGCTGCCGTCGAATTTCTGAATGCGGTCGCCATCCGCAACGTAGACGTTGCCGCTATTGTCGACGGCGAGGCTCAGTGGGATGATGAACTGACCTTGGCCTGAGCCGTACGATCCCCATGTCGTGATGAAGGCCCCGTTGCTGTCGAACTTCTGAACGCGGTAATTATTATTCACCTCCACGACGTAGACGTTGGCACTGGCGTCGACGGCGACGTCGAAGGGGCCGATGAACTGTCCGGGTGTGGATCCGTACGATCCCCACATGGTGATGAAGTTGCCGTTACTATCGAATTTTTGCACACGGTGGTTGAGTAAATCTGCGACGTAGACGTTGCCCATAGCGTCGAGGTCGAGACCCCTAGGCTCATTGAAGCCTCCGCCGGCTCCGTTCAAGCTCAGGACGAATTGCGGTTGAGACTGAACTGTTTGTGCCGAGAACATGCAGAGCTGAGCCGCCGCAGCGATCGCGACTAGAAACTTTTTCATATGGAGCCCCGATCATGTCAAACTTCACCGTCAGACTTGCCTCCTTCGATCCTATCCGGTTTACTCCAACCATACAATGACATCGGGTACCTGAGCCATTGGTGAGGACGGTCGCGCCCGCCTGACAGTTGGGGCACGCGGAGTTGGTCGGAAATGTCCGCGGATTGACCCCGTTGCTCGAGTACGCGGCATTTCTCAGGAAACGCCTGCGACAAATTCTCCGGGAAAAGCCAATTTCGGAAAGGATCAAAACCTCGAAGTCGAGGAAAAGCTCGTCGAAAACGAAATCCCGGCTCACGATGGCGATCTGACCTTGGACGGATGGCCGCGTGCTTGGCTGGACTCAGCGATGCAGGACGAGTTTCCGGGACATCGCGAGCGCTCCGATTTGCAGCCGCACGATGTAGACGCCGCGAGCGGCGCGGGTGCCGGTGAAGCTGTTGCGGTCCCAGGAAGTGAGATGCTCCCCTTGCGGACGCATGCCTGGCTCGAGCATCTGCACCCTTCGGCCTCTGACGTCGAGGATCTCCAGGTGCGGTTGCCCTGCGACAGCGAGGGCATAGCGGAACACGATCCCGTCCGTCGTCACGAGAGGCGGGTAAAGGACTGTGCGCAGGCCCGCAGGGCTGTACTCGATCCGCAACGCGACCGTTGCCCGCGGCCCCGCGGAGCTCACAAGCAACAGCCGGTACCAGTAGGTCTGCCCCGGACTGACCGCGGTGTCCACGAACGATGTCATGGTGCTCGGCGGGAGAGTGGTGAGATTGATCCATGGTCCACCGGCGTCGGGTGCGCGCTGGACCTGGATCGCCTCGAGATCGAGGAGCACTTCGCTCGCCAGTTGCCAACCGAGCGCGACGCCGTCCGGCCTCGCCGCGGCGGTGAAATCCAAAAGACTGATCGAGGTCGGGTTGTCCATCCGCTGGGCATAGATATCGTTGCTTCGATCACGACCGTCGTACCAAGTGATGAGGGCTCCGCCGGCCCCGTCCAAGATCAGGCGCGGAGGTCCCTGATTGTGTGGAGCGGTGCAAATGTCAATGACACCAGCGCCATCGACGCTTCCCGAGGCCGCGATTCGTCGAGCGTTGATGTCCGTCTCGCCGCTCGAGCTCACCTGCTGCCAGGCGATGGCGGCACTGCCCGACTCGAAGGAAACCAGAGTTGGGAGCGCCTCTGTCTGCGCAGATGTGGAGATGGCCACGCCATCGTTGGCCCAGACCGAGTTGCCCGCCCCGTCGATTCGTTGGCCATAGATGTCCGAACCGCCACTCCGCGAGTCCTGCCAAGTAATGATGGCCCCACCGGC
>DASRJO010000116.1:0-35293 GCA_035649435.1 Candidatus Krumholzibacteriia bacterium
GGGCTTGCTGCGAGTGCACGTCGTCCCCGACGATCCGGCCAACGAAAAGGAGCTGGCTCGTGTGCACATCCCACGGCCGTCGTTCTACCTGCTGCGACCGGATGGCCATGTCGCGCTCGCGGGGACGCAATTCGATTCGGCAGTGGCGTCGCTTTACGTCGCCGAGCAACTGCAACTCAGAGTCAACGGGGCGTGAACGTCGAGCAGGATGGCGATGTGAACGACGGGCAGGCTGCCGCGCTGGGCAAGGCAGACCCATGGGACCGAGAGACAAGCAACTGCCATCGCGATCGCCCAGTGCCTTGAATGCACGAGTGCGGAGCACGGATGTCCCAGCCGTCGAACACGCCGATAGCTTGATTGAGCAGGAGATCAGGCTGGCTCCTCGAACTAAGGGCTTGATCCACGGATCCGCGTTGCGCCAACATCCGGACCTGGCGCCGAACGAAGCGGAGGCATTTTCGTGCAAATCCAATCGCGAATCGCTTGGGCATTCGTCGTTCTCCTGGCCTTTCCCGCACAGGGATCCGCTGAGCAGAAGGACCAGGAGAAACGGCTCGACAACGCCGCGGATGTCATTCGCGACCTCCTCGCCCTCCCGGAAGGCATGCCGAGCGAGATCTTGGACAAGGCCGAGTGCGTCTGTGTGTTCCCCTCGGTGAAGAAGGTGGCGATCGGAATTGGCGGGAGCTATGGCAAGGGCGCCATGGTGTGCCGGACCAAGCCCGAGTTCGGCGGCCCCTGGGGCGCGCCCGCGATGATGCGCTTGGAGGGAGGAAGCATGGGCTTCCAATTCGGCGGCACGGCGACCGATTTCGTCCTCCTGGTGATGAACCCCAAGGGCGCCGGAAGCCTGTTGTCGAGCAAGGCCAAGCTCGGCGCGGATGCCGGTGTCGCCGCGGGCCCGCTCGGACGCACGGCGTCGGCCGAGACAGATCTGGTCATGAACGCTGAGATTCTCAGCTACTCGCGTTCGAAAGGACTGTTCGCCGGCGTCTCGCTCGAGGGCTCGACCTTGCGGCAAGACAAGGAGGACAACGAGGACCTCTACGGACGCGCGATCGAGGCGAAGGAAATCGTGATCGACAACGCGGTCGGCGTGCCCGAGAGCGCCCAACGGCTGGTGGAGCTGCTGCACAAGGCATCACCCGCGAACAAGTCCAAATGAACCTCCCGCGGAGGAGCGATCGGACCACTGGATGTTCGCTCTGACCCGGCAGATCGGCGAGCTCGAGTGTTGCGAGCTCACCTACCGGTCACGCGAGCCGATCGATCTCGGGCGTGCACGACAGCAACATCATCTCTACGAGCAGCTTCTCCAGCACCTGGGGTTGGAGGTCGTGTCACTCCCCGCTGAACCTGGGTTGCCGGATGCCGTGTTCGTCGAGGACGCGGCTGTCGTTCTCGACGAATGCGCCCTGCTGCCGACCATGGGGGCCGCGAGCCGGCGACCCGAGGTCGAGAGTCTGGTCCCGGCGTTGCGCGCACACCGGCCCATCGTGCGCCTCGGCACCACGGGAACGCTGGATGGCGGCGACGTTTTGCGCCTGGGGCGCACGCTCTACGTCGGCCTTTCGACTCGCACCAATGCGGCCGGCATCGCCGCCTTGCGACACCACGCTGCACCGTTCGGCTACGACGTCCGAGCCGTTCCCGTGCAGGGTTGCCTGCACCTCAAGAGCGCCTGCACGGCGCTCGACTCCAACACCTTGCTCGTCAATCCGGAACGCGTGGAACGGTCGTATTTTCCCGACTTGGAGTTCGTGACCGTGAGCCCCGACGAGCCGGACGCGGCGAACGTGTTGTGGATCGGCGAGGCGGTGGTGGCGTCCACGTGCTTTCCACGCACCTTGGAGCGAATCGCCGCCCACGGCTCCCGCGTGTTGCCGCTCGACAACTCCGAGCTGGTCAAGGCCGAAGGCGGACTCACCTGCACGAGTCTCCTGTTCGACTGATGCCGGGCTGCTCTCTCCCAGCGAATCCGTCATGCGACAACATTCCTCTTCTGGCTTTGTCGATGGATGCTGCTCTACCATGACCGCGGTCGCGGCTTACCGCGCCGTCGTCTGGAGGAGTTGGCGTGCTCTTCGGTCGAGCTTTCGTTCCCGAGATCCAGGAGCTCATCCGCTCGCGTGACTTCAAGACGTTGCGCGAGGCCATGGTCGAGCTCTTGCCCGCCGATCTCGCCGACGCCTTGTCCTTCCTGCACCCGGAGGAACGTGCTGTCGTCTTCCGCGTGCTGCCGGCGGCGCTCGCCGCCGACATCTTCGAGTACCTCGACATCGACGCGCAGGAAGCCCTGCTGCGCAGCCTTGGCCAAGGCGAAGCCGCTGCCATTCTCAACGAGATGGCGCCCGACGATCGCACGGCATTGCTCGAGGAGTTGCCCGGCAACGTGACTCGGCAGGTCATCAACCTGCTGACACCGGAGGAACGCCGCGTCGCGACGATGCTGCTCGGCTACCGCGAGGAGAGCATCGGCCGGCGTATGACGCCGGACTACGTCAGCATCCGCGAGGAATGGCGCGTCGCGGACGTCATCGAGCATCTGCGTCGTCACGGCCGCGACAGCGAGACCATGAACATCCTCTACGTCGTCGATGCACATGGCAAGCTGCTCGACGACATCCGGCTGCGCGAGGTGATCCTGGCGCCTGCCGACAAGCGTGTCGCCGATCTCATGGATCGCACCTTCACCGCGCTCAACGTCAACGACGACCAGGAAGTCGCGGTGAACACGTTCAAGCACTACGACCGCGTCGCGCTGCCGGTGGTCGACACGCGCGGCATCCTAGTCGGCATCGTCACGGTGGACGACGTGCTCGACGTCGCCGCCGAGGAGACGACCGAGGACATCCACAAGCTCGGCGGTCTTGTGGCCCTGGACGAGCCGTATCTGGACACCGGGTTTTTTAGCATGGTGCGCAAGCGCGCCGTCTGGCTGTGCGTGCTGTTCGTCGGCGAGATGCTGACCGTGAACGTGTTGTCCCGATTCGAGACGCACATCGAAAAGGCCGTGATCCTCACGCTCTTCATCCCGCTCATCATCAGCAGCGGCGGCAACTCGGGCTCGCAGGCCACGACCCTCATCATCCGGGCGCTCGCTCTCGGCGAGATCGGTCTCGGAGACTGGTGGCGCATCATGCGGCGCGAGGTACTTGCCGGGCTGTGCCTGGGTGGCACGCTCGGCTCGCTCGGATTCCTGCGCGTGGTTCTCGGCGCGCAGCTGATGGAACAGCAGGGCCCTTACACGTTGCTTCTCGCTGTCACCATCGCCCTCGCCCTGGTGGGTGTCGTCCTCTGGGGAACCTTGGCGGGTTCGATGCTTCCCATCCTGCTGCGGCGAATCGGCCTCGACCCGGCGGTATCGTCCGCACCACTGGTCGCGACGATGGTGGACGTCGTCGGCGTCAGCATCTACTTCGGCGTCGCCATCACACTGCTGCGTGAACGCATCTTGTGATCCGACCTTCGTTCGCCCATCCTTCCCCCTCATTCCGAACGAACGGGTGACGTGGCGTGAACGAATCCATCGCATCCACTCCCACTGCGGAGTCACAGAACCAACGCCGCGATCGCGCGCGGCGCGATCTGCGCCGCATCGCGCAGGACGGCGTCTTCTTCGGCTGGATGGTCGGGATCGGCGAAACCTACATCTCGGCCTTCGCCCTCGCGCTCGGCGCGGGACCGGTGAGCACCGGCTTTCTCGCCACGGCACCGCTGCTGGCTGGTGCGTGCTTGCAGACCATCTCGCCCTTCGGGGTACGCAAGCTCGGGACATTGCGCCGCTGGGTCGTGCTTTGTGTCTGCCTGCAAGCAGCGACGTTCGTGCCGCTCGTCGTCGGCGCCTTGCGTGGCCAATTGCCGCTCGCGGTGCTGTTCGCCTGCACCGCGCTCTATTGGGCGGCGGGCATGGGAGCGAACCCGGCTTGGAACACATGGGTCGGGACGCTGGTGCCGCGCAGCGTGCGGCACCGGTACTTCGCTCGGCGCGGGCTGTTCCACCAGAGCGCCATTCTGCTCGCGCTCATGACGGGCGGCACACTGCTGCACTGGGGTGCGTCGCGCGGCACGCCGGTCGAGTTCTTTGCCTGGCTGTTCGCTGCCGCGATCGTGGCGAGGGCTGTTTCCGCACGCTTGCTCGCCACCTACAGCGATCCGCCGCGGGGCTGGCCGAAGCTGCGCAACATTTCCCCGCGCGAGTTCGTGCGGCGTTTGACCACACGGCACGAAGGCAGGCTCTTGCTCTTCCTTCTGCTCACCCAATCGACGGTCATGATCGCATCGCCGTTCTTCACCCCTTACATGTTGAAATCGTTGCAGCTCGATTACGGCCAGTACATGACCTTGCTCGCTGCGAGCTTCGTGGCCAAGATCGTGATGTTGCCGCGCTTCGGAAGGCTCGCCAAGCGCTGGGGAGTCACCCGAGTCCTCGCTCTCGGTTCGTTGGGCATCGCGCCGCTGCCGGCACTCTGGCTCGTCTCCGACTCTTTCTACTACTTGCTCGCAGTGCAGCTGCTGTCGGGCAGCGTATGGGCGGCGTACGAGCTTGCCGTCATCCTGCTGCAGCTCGAGCTGATCGGCGAAGAGGAGCGCACCAGCGTGCTCTCGTACTTCAATCTAGCCAACGCCATGGCGCAAGTGACGGGGACCTTGCTCGGCGGCGCGTTGCTGTCGCGCCTCGGGGCCACGGCCCACGCCTACGCCGTCCTGTTCGCCGTCTCGGCGACCGCGCGCGTGCTGGCGCTCGGGGCCCTGCATGGTCTGCGCGGCGTGGACGTTCCCGCTGGCGAAGTGGTGCTTCGCGTCTTGGCCATTCGCCCCTTCGGCACTTTCGCGCGTCCGATCCATGCCAGCTTCCGCCGCGCGCGCGGCAGCGACGAAGATGCTTGATTCTGGCCACGCGAGCCTTTAGCGACTAAGATCCCGGCAAAAGGAGACAGAAGTGACCCGACCGCTCGACATCGTCCTGCTGCTGGCTCTGCCCGCTTCGGGAAAGTCCGAAGTGCGCAAGTACTTGGCGAGCGTACCTGCCGTGCGCGCGCTCGAGGACTTCCGCCTCGGGCCGACTTTGCAGCTTGACGACTACCCCTATGTTCACATGATGCGCCGGATCTCCGAGGTACTGCGCCAGGCCGGACATTCGGGTGTGTTCTTCGACTCACCCGATCAGTCGATGCGGGAACCTCTCGACTGGGGCACGCTCATCGAGCTCGTGAACGACGATTTCGCCGACTTGTCCTCGGCACCTTCCAAGCCGGAATCGTGCGGGGCGTGGATGCTCGATCGTTTCGACGCTGCAAGAGCACGGCTCGGGATCCGGCCGGAGCTCGAGGGCTTGCCGTCCCGTCTGCGTTCCGGCCTCGTCGCAGCGATCGACGCCGAAGCGCGCACATTGTGGGAGGACATGCGGGCGCAAATTCCGCCCCACCCGCGCGACCTCGACGACAAGACCGTCGTCATCGAGTTCGCGCGCGGCGGCCCGCAGGGGGCGTCGATGCCTCTGCCAGAGCCGCTCGGCTACGAATACTCGCTGGCGCAACTTTCCGACGACATCCTCGCACGCGCCGCGATTCTCTACATCTGGGTCACGCCCGAGGAATCCCGGCGCAAGAATCGCGATCGCGCGCGCCCCGGTCGTGCGGGCGACGCGTCCATTTTGCACCATGGAGTTCCCGAAACCGTCATGTTGCAGGACTATGGCTGCGACGACATGGAATCGCTGATCGCGCGTGCCGCGCGACCCGATACCGTGCGTATCGAAGCCCGCGGACGGCACTTCGATCTGCCGGTCGCGCGCTTCGACAACCGCATCGACAAGACATCTTTCATCCGTGAAGACTCCGCGCACTGGGCGGCCCCCGACGTGGCCGCGGTTCACGCCGCCTTGCAGGAGGCATTCGAACGCTTGGCGCGCGCCAGCGCTGCACGCTGAAGCACGCCGCGCCGTCAGCGACATCAATCGCCACGCCAAGGAGGAGCGAGCATGCCCAAAGCGAAGATCGTTCGGCGGTCGAAGGCCCCCAAGAATCGCAGTGCTCCAAAGCGCAGTTCTCCAGCGCGCAGCACTCCCAGACGCGCGGGATCGGCATCTGCTGCGCTCTCCGACACCGAGCTCCGGCGCATCGACGCCTATTGGCGCGCGGCCAACTATCTTTCGGTCGGACAAATCTACCTGCTCGACAACCCGCTGTTGCGCCAACCACTGCGCAAGGAGCACATCAAGCCGCGGTTGCTCGGGCACTGGGGAACCACGCCCGGTCTCAACTTCATCTATGCGCATCTGAACCGCGTCATCCGCAAGCTCGATCTCGACATGATCTACGTCACTGGCCCGGGCCACGGCGGGCCGGGGCTGGTGGCGAACACGTACCTGGAGGGGACGTACAGCGAGGTCTATCCCGATATCTCCCAGGACGAGGACGGCATGCACCGTCTGTTCAAGCAATTCTCCTTCCCCGGCGGGATTCCGAGTCATGTCGCCCCCGAAACGCCTGGCTCCATTCACGAAGGCGGCGAGTTGGGCTATGCGTTGTCGCACGCATACGGCGCCGCATTCGACAATCCGAACTTGACGATCGCCTGCGTGGTCGGCGATGGCGAGGCGGAAACCGGGCCCCTGGCCACGAGCTGGCACTCCAACAAGTTCGCGAACCCGGCATCGGACGGCGTCGTGTTCCCCATCTTGCATTTGAACGGTTACAAGATCGCCAACCCCTGCGTGCTGGCGCGCATCAGCCACGAAGAGCTGGACGCTCTCTTCCGTGGCTACGGCCATACGCCGTATTTCGTCGAGGGCGACGATCCCATGAAGATGCACCGGCAAATGGCGGCGACTCTCGACGTGGTGTTCGCCGAGATCGCGCGCTTGCGGCGCGAGGCCCGCGACGGCCGGCTGCAGGAACGCCCACGCTGGCCGATGCTCGTGCTGCGGACGCCCAAGGGCTGGACGTGCCCGAAGGAAATCGACGGCAAGCGCACCGAGGGCTCTTGGCGCTCGCATCAAGTGCCGATGGGCGAGATGCACGCGAACCCGGCGCACGTGAAGCTGCTGGAAAAATGGCTGCGAAGCTACGGGCCGGACGAGTTGTTCGAGCGCTCGGGACGCTTGCGACCCGAGCTGGCAGAGCTCGCCCCGCGCGGCACGCGGCGGATGGGAGCCAATCCGCATGCGAACGGCGGCCTCGTGTTGCGCGATCTGCGCCTGCCCGACTTTCGCCGCTACGCCATCGACGTGCCGCGCCCCGGAGCCGCGACCGCCGAGTCGACGCGCGTCATGGGGCAGTTCCTGCGCGATACGATGCGACTCAATCTCGAGTCACGCAACCTCCGGCTGTTCAGCCCGGACGAGAACAATTCCAATCGCTGGCAGGACGTGCTGCAGGTGACGAATCGCGCGTGGAATGCCGAGATCCTGCCGGGAGACGATCATTTAGCCACGGATGGCCGCGTGATGGAGATGCTTTCTGAGCATCAGTGTCAGGGCTGGCTCGAGGGCTATCTATTGACCGGGCGGCACGGGTTCTTCTCGTGCTACGAAGCGTTCATCCACATCGTGGATTCGATGGTCAACCAGCATGCGAAGTGGCTGAAAGTCTGCAGCCACATCCCGTGGCGGCGGCCGATCGCCTCGCTCAACTACCTGCTGTCGAGTCACGTCTGGCGCCAAGACCACAACGGCTTCAGCCACCAGGATCCCGGCTTCATCGATCACGTGGTCAACAAGAAGGCGGAGGTCGTGCGCGTTTACTTGCCCCCCGACGCCAACTGCCTGCTGAGCGTCACCGACCACTGCTTGCGCAGCCGCAACTACATCAATGTGGTCATCGCCGGCAAGCAGCCGGCTCCGCAGTGGCTCACCATGGATCAGGCGATCAAGCATTGCACCGCCGGCATCTCCATCTGGGATTGGGCCAGCAACGACCAGGGTGGCGAGCCCGACGTCGTGCTCGCTTGCTGCGGGGATGTGCCGACGCTCGAAACCCTGGCGGCCGTCGCCCTCCTGCACCAGCACCTGCCGGAGCTCAAGGTGCGCGTCATCAACGTCGTCAACCTGATGACCTTGCAGCCGGCCGAGGAGCATCCGCACGGCCTTACGCATCACGAGTTCGATGTCTTGTTCACCAAGGACAAGCCGGTCATCTTCGCTTTCCACGGCTACCCTTGGCTCATCCACCGGCTGACTTACCGGCGCACCAACCACGCCAACTTGCACGTGCGGGGTTACAAGGAGGAGGGAACGACGACGACGCCATTCGACATGGTCGTCTTGAACGAGATGGATCGCTTCCATCTGTTCGAGGACGTCATCGACCGCGTCCCCGGCCTCGGAGCGCGCGCCGCCTATGCCAAGCAAGCCATTCGCGACAAGCTGATCGACCACCAGCGGTACATCTGTGACCACGGCGAAGACATGCCGGAGATCCAGAACTGGAGTTGGGATGCGCCCAAAGCCGCTCGGTCTCGCGGGACCGCGAAACGCACACGCCAGACCGAGGCGGACAACGAATAGATCACGTGCCTTGCACGCGTGACTTCCCTGCGCGCTCGTGCCACGGCAACAGACTGGAGATGCCGCCTACGCCGATTACGGCTGCTTCGAGCATCCTCTTTGCGTCCACCACCGCGAGCGGCGCGGCACACTGCACCCTCTTGGCCCAGACTGACCACGGCTCCAAGCGCGTCACGTGCTTCCCACTTTCGGTGTGAACCTGTTCCGAGCGCGCCAAGAGCTTGATCTCGATCGATTTGGCCCCTGGACCCGTGGCTTGCATCGATTCACCGCGATCGATCGCACGGCACAGGGCGCGCGCGTCGCTCGACAGTGCACGCGTCTGCCATGCCTCGCGCGCGAGCGCGACACCGAGAAGTGCCGGCCACAGACGCCGGTGCAGAAACGTGACTTTCCCGGCCACCAGCTTGGTCGCGAGGTTATCCGGGTGTGCCTCGATCGACTCCACCACGGCGAAGATCCGGTTCGCATCCCGATGCGACCACCAAGACCCACGCAGAGTCTCGCCACTCACGATGCGAACGACATTGGGCAGCTTCGCATCCTGGACCAAGACGAGCCCATGCCGTTCGATCGCGATCTGCACATCCTCGGTCTCATTCATGTGCTGTCGGGCTCACGGCCGCGCCTCGTAAGCGATCGTTGGCGGGCGGAAGAAGCGATAGTAGATGTCCTGCGCGCCCTCGGGTCCTTGCACCCATGCCGCGAGGAAAACTCCAGGCGTCGATGTCGGCGCGATCCGATGCGAATACCCATCAGGCAACAGCGTGTTCTCCACAGCGGCCGTTGGCGCGTCATCGAAAGCCGTGAGCGGCAGATTCCACACCCCGAGTGACCCCGAACGCGTCGACAGCCAGACGAGAGACCAAACGCCGT
The DNA here is from genome assembly GCA_035649435.1 of Candidatus Krumholzibacteriia bacterium. GTDB lineage: Bacteria > Krumholzibacteriota > Krumholzibacteriia > DASRJW01. The sequence goes on from DASRJO010000116.1 coordinate 9,389, forward strand.
CGAGGTTTGGATACAAGGCGGGAAAAAGGTTGACCCCAACACCGCCCGCTGGCGTGACCGGCTTCGCCGGCTCCCAGTCTGTTCCATCCGCCGACGTCGAGTAGTACACGTCCGTGCGCGGATTCAACCACGGCAATGGCTCCGCCGATTCGTGCCGCGTCCACACCAAGGTCATCGTGTTCCCTGTTCGCATCAAGAAGGGCAGATGGTCGTGTGCGACGGCGCTGTTGACGGTCGAAAGCGGCACTGCCGCATCCCAATCACTCTGGCCACTGCGCTTGGTGGCGGCGTAGATCTCGCTGGTCGAATTCGTGGTGTCACGCACTTCGCTCACGAATGTCGTCCACAGTGCGCCGTCAGGAGACTGCGTGATCGTCGGTACCCAATCGTCGACGTCTGCGACGTCGGTCACCTGCTGTTCGTTCGCAGGATTCCAGCTTCGGCCGTCGGGCGACGTGTTGTACCAAATGTGGCCGCGCTGGAAAGCGTGCCAGCGAAACCACACGAGGTGGAAGCTTCCGTCTGCGGCCTGGAAGAGGCTGGGATGAAAATCGGCCTCAGGGCTCTGCGTGACACGGACGGGTGTGTTCCACTCCGTCCCGTTCGCGGTGGAGGTCACATAGATGTCGGCATTCGCCCCGCGATCGGAGAACCAGGCGACGAACAGAGTGCCGTCGCGAGCACGCAGCAGGCTCGGATCCTCGTCCTTCGTGGGACTGCCCGCGGAGAGTAGCATCGGCTCGGTGGGGACGAAGACGGTTCCGCCACCGGGTTGCGCTGGATCGTCACCGCAACCGAGCAGTGCACCCAGCCAGAGCAGAATCAGCATGGATGGACGCCCGCATCGCTGATCCATGCCGCGCACCCCGCCAGGATTCGCAGCCGAGTCCCTGCCCGGGTCAATGACCCGCGACCGATATCGTGTGCTCATTCGCCACGCGCTTGCGGGTCCAGAATCCAACAAGAATCATGCGACCGCATTCCGACGTGGGGATAGTAGGACTGCGCCGCCGGTGCGGCAAGGAGGATCAACCGCGTGTGCAAGCCGGCGGCGACGTGCGTGCGCCGGATCAGCTCCTTGCCGATTCCACGCCGTTGAAATTCCTGATCGACGGCGAGATCGGACAAGTAGGTGCAGTAGTTGAAATCCGTGATGGCGCGCGAGATGCCGACGAGCAGTCCGCTCGCGCTCCTCGCGGTCAGGAGGATGTCGGCGTGCGCGAGCATGCCGGCGATCGTCCCGGGCTCATCCACCGGCCGGCGCTCGTCGAGCGTCGAGCGCCGCAAGACATCGATGAACTCGGGGGCAGACAGCTCGGGTTCCAGGTCATAGAGGATCGCGTCTGTCATCGCCTTCCCTCCGGTTCGACTCCGCGCCTGGTGCTGCGCATCTCAAACGGAGGTTGCGCGCTTCCGCAGCACCCAGGTCGTCGTGCAGCGTTGATTCTGCACGATCGTGGTCTTGAGGGGATCGAGCAGGTCGGCCTCGAGCTCGTGGGTAGCCGCCAACAGCATCGCTTCGTCCACCAGGTAGCGCTCCGACGAATCGGGCAGAAGGAACCGCCGGCCTTGCAAATGCCGGACGCGGCTCTCCATGCCAATGTTGGACGCCAATCGGCAGAAGAAGAGACCGCCCGGCGCGAGGATCTCCCACATGCGGCGGAGCATCGCCCAAAAGTGGCCATCGTCACGAGCGAAATGCAACACCGCGATGCTGATCACCACGTCGACCGAGTGCTTCGCGAACGTCATCGATTCGACGGCCTCGCGGCGGAAATTCGTCGGCGGGAGCTGTGGCGCGAGGCTGGCCGCGAGCGCTCGCACCACCGCGATGCCGCCCGAACCTTCATCGGCGCCGAAGACCTCACACCCGGAACGCAGCAAGTACGTCAGGTTGCGTCCACCGCCGCACCCGGCGTCCAAAATCCGCATGCCAGGTGCGATTCGGCCGCGCAGGATCTGATCGAATAGGTAGATGTCGATCCAGCCGAACTGCTCCGCTGGATCCGGCCGGCGTCCGGCATCTCCTGGTTCGGGTTGCACCCTCCGTCCCTCCACGACGCGGTTCGCGCCACTTCAATCGCTGTCCATCACGTACCACGCAACGAACCGTCCGCTGCGACGGTTGGTTAGACGGGCGATCATCGCCTTAGTCGTCGTCAAGGTCGAAGAACTCCTCATCAATGTCAAACAAGTAGAGCGGTATCTTCCTGACTCCCATCCCCGCGCTCAACCAGCAATTCGGCGATGGCCTGACCATCAAGCAGAAGGGGATGGTTATCGCGCCTTTCTTGTACGAGGCCAGCATGGCGTCCTTCGAGAGCCTGCTCGTCGTGAGGAAAACCCCATGGTCGTACTCTCCCTGGATCGCTCCCCGGAATCTGTCGATTTCCGGCCTGCCGACGGGGTTCTCAGTCCATCGCTTTGCCTGAAACGCTGAACGAATACTGATCGCTCCCTGGCGAAAGTCAACGTACCCGTCGATAGTTCTCCAAGCGCTCCTCCTGTTCCTCCGGGGTGAGGTGCGGGAACCGCCTGGCAACGAAGGGGTAAACCTCACGTGGGCGAGCCTCCCCCCCAACCTCAAGGAGCTCTTGTAAAAGAGGGACTTCGATCTCGGCCTGCTTGGGAAATGGCACTAAGTTCACCTCGCTCTACCGATGGCACCGTCTAACTCGCGATTATACTGCACTCCGATCCATTCTCAGGCGTGTGGTTTCCCGCCAGCAGCTGAATGGTTTGCTCCGTGCCAAAGGCAGCGGCGCAATGTAGAGGCGACTCTGCTCGCGTACTACAATCGCGCATGAAACAGCCGGTCTCGGCGGAGGCCTTCGTCGCCCGATTGGGATCCGCGCCACGCGCGAGCAGCACCTCGAGGACGAGGTCGTGCGCCAGCCGATGCGGTGTGCACAAGGCCGCCTGAAGCGGCGTTTCTCCAGTGTCCGGCAGGGCATGATTCACATCGGCTCCGGTGTTCGAGCAAGAACTGGCACAGTTGCCAATGTCCATGGAATGCCGCCGCATGGAGATCGAAGTTCGCGCCCAGCGAATCGAGCGATTCACCGTTCGCCAGGAGGAACCGGATGGCACTGACATCGCCATGGTAGGCACACCACTGGATCAACGTCACGCCATCCTTGTCGGCGGATCTGGCGGAATGACCCGCGGACAGGTAGTCGAACACCAAGTCGGTTCTTCCGTCTGCAATCCGATCGAGCACCTGTGCTCCTTCCGTCGCAATTCAGCCACGGGATCTATGCCTGATGGGGTTGGCGGCGCCAAAGCGCGCGAGTTCGGCTACTTCTGAAAGCCGAGAGCCTGCAAGAACCGATCTGCTTGCCCCAGGGCGTCCGCGGCCGTCGCCGCATCCGGTTGCGGCATGCCGTCATCGGGAACGCCTGCCGGAGTGAACAGGTGACCGTATCCCTCGTAGACGCGCAGCTCGCAGGTGTTGCCGGCAGCCTGCACTCGGTCACAGAAGCGCTTCACTCCAACGAGCGGCGTGACCGTGTCCACATTGCCTTGCAGGATCAACATGGGCGGCAGTCCCTTGCGTACATGTTCGTCGGGCGAGATGTCCCGGGCGTCGGCCCGCTTTCCGAGGAGGCGCTGAACATAAGCATCCGACTGCAATGCGACGGCCGGCGAAACCAGGACGAGGGTATTCGGGGCTGCGCTGATCTCTGAAACTGGTGCATCGTCAAAAAGGGCTGCAGACACGGCGAGATGCGCGCCAGCGGACCAACCGTATGCCGCGATGCGTTCCGGATCGATGCCCAGCGACTCCGATTGTTCACGCATCCAGCGAATGACTGCCCGAGCATCCGCCATCGCCTCGAGCGGCGTGATCGTCTTTTCATCCGACAGTCGGTACTGCGCCGCAATCGCGACCATCCCGCGCTCGGCGAAGTGTCGCGCACGCGGGAATGCCCATTCGGGATCGCCGATGGCCCAGCCCCCACCGTGGAAGAGGACGATTGCCGGGAGCCGATGCCGTCCCTCCACGTTTTGCGCCGAGAACACATAGGCCTTTAGGTCAACACCCCCGTGTGTGGCGTAGATCCGTAACTCCGGCTCGGCTGCCGGGATACCCTGCCCGTCGGCAGCAAGCGGTAACTGGAGAAACATACCAATACACAGGAAGAGCGCCCCACCGCGCATCATGTTGGCCTCCGCGAGAGCATGGAGTCGGCGTCCATTGCAGCACCAGTGCTCGAGCCGCCGGTGACTGCGCTGCTGGCATTTTGCCACGATCGCAGACCCCGGTGCTACCGGCGCCACGGCACCCAAGCGGCCATCGCGTCACGAGCCGGCCTGCAGCCTGCCGAATGTGCACTGCCGGAATCCCGCGCCGCCATGCCCGTGCGCGATCCCGATGGACGTGCGATGCTGCTGGTCGAGCCGCGGGCCATCTCCCGGCCGCGACGCGCTGCGGCGAAAGGAAGGGACAATGCAGGTCGACGTTCTCGTCATCGGCAGCGGCCAGGCAGGCGTTCCATTGGCAACGCGACTGGCTGAGTCAGACAAAAAGGTGCTCCTGGTCGAGCGCAGGAATTTGGGCGGCACGTGCGTCAACTACGGTTGCACACCGACCAAGACGATGGTGGCCAGCGCCCGCGCGGCGTACGTCGCACGCCGGGCCGGGCGGCTCGGCGTTCGCACCGGCGAGGTGCATGTCGATCTCAGCGCCGTCGTCGATCGGAAGAACGAGATCGTGCGCCAGTGGCGGAGCGGCGTGCAAGGCCGACTCGAAGGCCAGCCAGACAATTTGCAATGGCGGCAGGGCCATGCTCGCTTCGTCGGCCCGCGCGAGGTCGACGTGAACGGCGAAACGCACGCGGCAGAATGGGTCATCATCAACACCGGTGCCCGTCACGTGCATCCGAACCTGCCGGGGCTGGACGAAGTCCCGGCCCTCGACAACGCCAGCATCATGGAGCTGCGTCAGGTGCCCGAGCATTTGATCGTGTTGGGCGGCGGTTACATTGCCAGCGAGTTCGGACAGATGTTTCGGCGCTTCGGCGCCGAGGTGAGCATCGTGCAGCGCGTGGATCACCTTATCGGACGCGAGGATCCCGATATCGCCGGCGCGCTCGAGCAGGCGTTTCGCGACGAAGGCATTCGGCTCTGGCTCGGTCGAGAGGGCAAGTCGGTGCACCAGCGCGCTGGGCGCATCGTTCTCGAGCTCACCGACGGCACGAAGTTGGAAGGGTCACACCTCTTGGTCGCCGTCGGGCGACAACCGAACACCGACAGCCTCGGCTGCGAGGCGGCGGGGATCCAGCTCGGCTCCCGCGGCGAGATCGTGGTCGATGACCACTATCGGACCAGCACCCCGGGCGTCTACGCCGTCGGCGACGTCCTCGGCGGTCCCCAGTTCACGCACACGTCCTGGGACGATCATCGCATCCTCTACGATCACTTGACGGGGAGATCGACCAAGGGTCGGGGCGGGCGACTCGTCCCCTACACCGTCTTCACCGACCCGCAGGTCGCGCGTGTGGGTCTCTCCGAGGAAGAAGCCAAGCAAGCGGGAATCCCGTACGAGGTGGCGACACTTCCCTACGCCTCCATCGCCCGCGCCATCGAAGTCGACGAGACCGCCGGACTCATGAAGCTCCTGATCGATCCGAAGACCGAGAAGATCCTCGGTGCGGCGATGGTCGGGCTCGAAGCCGGCGAGCTGATCCACATCTTCGTGGCGCTGATGCAAGCAGGCTCCACCGCACGTCCTCTCGTCGACGTCCAGGCGGTGCACCCGACACTCGCCGAAGGCGTGCAGTCGTTGGTCATGTCGCTCGAGCGCTACGCCTTGCCCTGATCGCGCCGCCTCCGGGGTTCAGGACCGCACCAAGGCATTGTGCTCGGTGAGAATCGGCGATCGCGCTTCTCGGTCGAGAGACGCATTACATCGATGCGAATGGGTTCTCGTCCGCGGTTCGTCCGTAAACCACCGGCAAGGGAACATCCAGGAGGCGCAGGTAAACGGAAAGCTGCCCCCGATGGTGGTACAGGTGGTTCAACAGGAGAGTCCGCATGACATCGATCTTTCGCATGGTGAAGATCTCGGCACCACTTTTGTGAAGCCTCCAGGAATGCGCGGCTCGGCAATCGTCCAGCGCGCCGAGGCGCTGGCGCGCCGCAGCCAGGCTGCTCTCGAACGTCTGCAGGAGCGCCGCTCTGCTTTCAGGCTGCGGGTTGGCGAACGAGACCTGGTCGATGTCCAGGCCGTCCATTTCCAGGAAACCGCTGATGTCGAACATGCCGGCCACGTGCCCCGCCAGCTGTCCGAGCGTCATGGACTTGGAATGCGGCCTCCACGTCAGCTTGTCCTCGGGCACGCGCTCGAGGATCCTGCGCGTGGCCTGCGCTTCCTGTTCCAGCTCGGCGATCATGGGATCCACGGCTCGCGTCGGTTCAGTCATGGCCAACCTCCCGATTTTGCAGACGACGATGCCGAGACTCGCCCGGCTCTGTTACTTGCAAAAAACAAGTCATAAGATAGCTCCAAGACTTGCTTTTTGCAAGCATTCGTCTAAGATCGAAGCATGACGACCCGCCGCCGCTCCAACTGCCCGATTTCCTTCACCTTGGACCTCATCGGGGACCGCTGGTCTCTCCTGATCCTGCGGGATCTGGTGTTCGGCCGGGCACGATTCTACCGCCAGCTGCTCGAATCCGGCGAGGGGATCGCGACCAACGTTCTGGCCGAGCGGCTGCGGCGACTCGAACGTGTAGGACTGCTCTCGAAGCGCCGGGATCCCGACGACCGCAAGCGTTTCATCTATTCGCTCACCCCCAAGGGGCTGGACACGCTGCCCATTCTCCTGGAAATGATCCTGTGGGGAGCGAAGTACGATCCTCGCACCGCGGCGCCGCCCGAATTCGTCGCGCGCCTGCGCAAGGACCGCGAGCGCGTCCTCGCCGAAGTCCGCGCCCGCGCCGAGGAGAAATGACGCGACGGATCCGGGTCGTCGCCGGGCTGGCGGCGCGATGTTCCTTCCAGCTCAACGCAGAATGTCGATGAGGTCCTGCATCTCCCATGGCTTGGAGAGGAAGCGGGCAACGCCCATGCGTTCGAAGTCGAGGCGATGATCCTCGACGCTGTTGCCGACGATCTTGAGATCCGGACGGATCGCCAGGAGAGATTGCACGAGGGCGGCCACATCCACGCCGGGCATGTGGAAATCGACGATGGCGACCCCGATGTGCTCGTCGGCTCCGACGATCCGGAGTGCGACATCCGGCGTCTCGGCCTTGTAGCACACGCATCCTGCACGTTCGAGTGCTTCGACGACGACCCGCCGCAACGCACCTTTGTCGTCGACGACGAGGACACGATCGTCGAAGGGCCAGACGACCCCGCGCGGCGGGCGTGTTCCCAGCAGGAGCTGCACACGGGGGTCGTGAATGAACTCGGACTCGTCTTCCTCCAGCAAGAGAACCAACCGGTTCCCATCCAGGTCACGCGTGCGTGCCATCCAGGCCGAGCCCATGCTGGTCGCCGGGTGGACGCTGATCCACTCACGGCGCGAATGCACGAGCCGCCGCGCGGACTCGGGCTCGAGCAGATCCTCGAACCGCGTGTGCTCGGCACTCACGTGCAAGCCTCGGCCCGTCACCAGCTCGAGTGCCCTCTCGTTCGTCGCGACCACCGTACCCTGGGCATCAGTCTCCACGGTGGCCAGTCGCGGCCGCAGTGATCCCGGACTGGTGGCAGTCGCTGCTTGTTCGACCGCGTCCACGAGCGCGCTCAAATCAAAAGGCTTGTGCAAGAGTCGAAAGACACCGGCGGCCGCGGTCTCCTCCTCGAGATCTTTCGAAGGGAAACCCGTGATGACAATGCTCTGGAGACCCGGCATCGCCAGCCGGAGAACCTGCACGACGTGCAACCCGTGCAGATGATTCTTGAGCAACCAGTCTGCGACGAGGACGGCAGGCCGGAACTGCAGGGCGGCATCGATCCCATCACGACCGGTTCTCGCCGTGCAGACTTCGTGGCCGCGCTGCACCAGCGCCTTGCACAGGTAGTCGCGATACCGCTCTTCGTCGTCGAGAATGAGGACTTTCAGCCTGGATCCTTCTGGTTGTGCTGACTCAACGGCAGCTTGATCGTGAACGTCGCGCCTTCCCCTGGCGCCCCCGAGACTTCAAACGAGCCGCCGTGATCCGAGACGATCACGTGCGCCAGGCTGAGCCCGAGTCCCGTTCCACCCTGTTCGCGGCGCGTCGTGTAGAAAGGATCGAAGAGCCGCTCGCGTTCCTCGCCAGTGAAGCCGTGACCGCTGTCGCGGATGCTGACACAGACGTCCTCGGTCCCCTGCGGGACCGCGATTCCCACCTGAACTTCGGTAGTATCCGATTCGACGGCGTTGCGAATCAGGTTGATGAACGTATGGGCCAGCTCGGTGCGACTGCCGTGGACGAGCGGGTCGGTGGGGGCAGCCTGGAATTCGACGTGCACGCCGTGCGCGACCGCATAGTCTCGCGTCTGAGTGATCGCATCTCCCATGACCTCGTTCAAATTGCAGGGCTCCCTCGCGGATGAGTCGTGTCGCGCCAAACGCAGAATGCTGCCGACGATGGCGCCACAGCGCTTGGAGTCGGTCTGGATGTCGCGCAGAGCGGTCTCGACGATGGTTGCGGCACCCGGTCGCTCGAGAGCGGCCATGGCGTATTGCGCCGCCATCAGAATACCACCGACGGGATTGTTGATCTCGTGCGCGATTCCGGCGGCGAGCGTTCCGACGGCGGCGAGGCGCTCGTTGCGCCGCAGCGCCGTCTCCGTGCGCTTGCGCTCGGTGACGTCGTGCATGGTGACGAGATGCAGACCCGGCACGATACGGGCCACGGCCCGGCACTCCACTTCGCGTGCGCCTCCATCCTTGCGCACCAACGCCACCTCGCCGCTCTGCCTGCCGGCGGCGAGGAACTCGGGCCACAGAGTCCGCAACGGTTCGCGCTGATGCAGCGGCACAACAGTCTCCGCGGTCGCATGCACGAGCTCCGCCCGCGAGTACCCGAGCAGCTCGCACAGCGCTGGGTTGGCGTCGACGATGACGCGCGCATCGTCCACGAGGGCGATCGCATCGAGCGAATTCTGAAACAGCGCTTGCAAGCGCTTCCGGCTCTCCTCCAGCCGCCGCGCATATCGCAACCGCGACACATAGATCACCCCGGCGAGAATGATCCCGATGACGCCGGCAGCGGCGAGCAGCTGGAACCAGAGCTGCGACCAATAGGGCGCGCGGATTTCGATGCTGGCGGAGATCACCTCGTCACTGTGGCCGCCCTCCGCATCCACCGCTTGCAGGTGCAAGCGATAGTGGCCAGAACCGAGGTGTCCGTAGCGGATCTCGCCGCCGTGCAATGGGTGCGGGCCGAGCCAATCGGCGTCGAGGCCCTCGAGTCGATAGCGAATGCGAAGTTCCTTCTCGTTGACGAGGCCGAGGGCGCGGAAACGGAAGACCAGCCAGTTGCGGTCGTGTTCCAGCGACAGCGGTGCAGCGAGCGAAAAAATCTCCCCGTCGGATTCGAGCTGTACAACTTCCACGCGCGGAGGATTGGGCCGCGGCTTGTCGAACTCTTGCCGATAGACCGAAATCCCCTGATCCGTGCCGATCCACACGTGCTGTCGAGAATCGACCAGACAAGCGGCGCGGTTCACCTCGGGTCCGATGAGTCCGTCTCGCACGGTGAAGTGGCGAAATTCGCGTCCGTCCCAGCGCATGACGCCATTGTCGGTGCCGAACCAGATGAGACCCTCGGTGTCCTCGAAGATGGTGAACACGGGCCGGTCGATTTCCGGACCCGGCGCGACCACTTTTTCGAGAACTCCATCCCCGAGACGATAGAGACCACGCCGCGTTCCAACCCAAACGTCTCCGCCGTCAGCCGACTCGAACGCCGCGAACACATCCGAAGCGTCTGTATCGTTTGGCCGCACCCACAATTCGCCGTGGCCGGGCAGCTTCGCCGTGGCCAACGCGATCGGCACCGTATCTCCCACAGCGGCTGCCGGGATCCGCAGCAGACCCGAGGCGGTGGAAAAATCGAGCCCACCGTTCGGGCTCTCTTGGATGCGGCGGACGTAAGGTGTCATTCTCTCGTGCTCATGCATCAGCACGACGCGCGCAAACGATCCTCCCTTGCGACGGAAGATGCCTTGAAAAGCGCCAACCCACAGGATTTGCCGGCTGTCGACGAACACCGACACGACTTGGTAGAAGCCACCGGGAACCTCGAACCAGCGCACCTCGCGGTCCGCACCGATCGCGGCCAGCCCGCGAAAACTCGCAGCGACCCAAAGCGTGTTCTGCGCGTCTTCCGCGAAGCCGAGAATTCGGGCGCGCGTTTCGTCACCCAAGACGAGGGTTCGTGGCCGTTCGCCTAGGAATGTGATGCCGCCGGGATGTCCGAGAACCATCTCGCCCGATCTTCGTTCGAGGGTGGCGGACACTTCGTCGGTGAGCAGACCATGCGCGTGGTCATAGCTCTCGAAGCGCCGGCTCACGATCTTGGTCACACCGCGCAGCGAGCCAACCCACAGATTGCCTTCCTGATCCAAGTGCAGCGCCGTGGCCCCCCCGGTGACCAGTCCACTGCGGCGGTCCAGCGTTTCGAGCCCCCACCGCGGGTGGAAATAGAAGAGCTGGGTCCAGCTGCCAAAGTACAAACCGCCAATGCCGTCCGATTCACTGCACTGCCCGAGATTCGTCGGCTCCAAGTGCAAGTCCAGCGAATCGGCAATGCGAGTGAAATGGTCATCGGCCAGCCGGCCGATCCAATCCCTGCCGATGAGCCATAGCTGCGCATCGGCGCGATCGATTTCGATGCCGAGGATTGGCTCGGCTGGCACTGAACTGACTGCCTCGAGTTCAGGCTTCGGGCCGTCGACACTCAAGAAAGAGAGCCCGCTGTCGGTACCGACGAAGAACCCTGCACCGACCACCTTGAGGGCGCGGACTTGGACCGTATGCCCGTCCTGGAGAGACCGCCAGGTGCTGCCGTCCCAAAGGAGAAGGTCTCCCCCGTCTGTGGAGACCAGAACGTAAGCCGTCGCTCGATGCGTCAAGACTGCGAGACGCGTGACTCGATCGGTGGCAGAGGTCAGCCTCTCGGGCAGCGGCAGCCAGGCTCCGTCCTCGGCATGAAAGACCCGAACCGGAGTCCATGTGCGCGCGATCCACAGGCTGCCGCGTGAATCCTGCGCGATGTGCGCCACGTCGATGGAGATTCCGTTCACTTTGTGGTTCGTCCAACGGGAGCCGTCGTAGGAGGTGAGCCCACCTCGGGTCCCGAACCACATGGTTCCCGTGGAGTCCTGCTTGATGTCGAAGACAGATGGGTTGGGCAACCCGTCGGTCACCGTGTATGTGTGCACGTAGTAACGCTGCGCCCAGGCGCTGGGCGCGCCGAGGAGCAGGACCGCACCCAGACAGCAGGCAGCCATTTTTGTGCCCATGATGCCGAACGCTGTCACCGAGCTCGACGCAGGTCAAGTGGATTCGAGATGGTCGGTGGTGTGCGATCCCACCATTGGCCTGTGCTCACGGTTCGGCGCGCGCGGCGAGTCTCAGGATGGCGCGTTGCAAAGTCCGGTGCGCGTCGAAACGTTGGACGAAATCGGAGTCGCGCCTTCCGCCCTTGGCGCGGATGACATGCGCGAGCGCGCGCTTGTCGGCTGCGCTCCAACGCGTGACTTCGGGCATGGCCGCGACGAGCGGGCCCCACCGTTCCCACGCCTGGCGCTCCTCGGCGGAGAAGCCGCGCAACGAACTGACACCGAGGAGTCGCGCCGCGTCGCTGGCGCAGACACGAATTCCCTGCTCGCGCTCGGCGCCGAAGCGCTGCGCGAGGAAATCGCTGATGCCAAGGCTCACGTTCCAAAGCGGCAAGAGCTGCACACGCCGCTCGCCTGCCGAACCGCGCGCTCGCCGCGACTTGCCTCTGCGTGGCGCGAAGAACACATGCTCCGCGGCGAGCTTCTTCAGCGTCGCAAGGGTCGATCGATGGCGTGGATTCGCGCGCATCGCACGCAGCTCGCCACGTAGCACGCGCAGCACGTCCGGATCGTGCGGCCGGAAGCCGAGCTTGTAGTAGAACCACCAGGCGCCCGACGCGAGGCCTTCCTTGTTGCCATGACCGAGCTGGTACGGATCGATGCTGAAGGTCACGGCGCCGAAGAGGTGGTGCGCCATGGCCAACACGCGGGCGAACACACGCGCGGCTTCGCCGCCGCGGTAGGTCTCGAACGTGTTGTAGGCCACCTCGGCATGTCGGTACAGCGCGCTCGCGAGCACGTAACCAATCGGCACGCCATTCTTGAGCGTGAGGAAACCATAGATCGCGTGTAAGAGCGCCCGCCGTTCAGGAATGAACCCGATGCTCGCGAACTGCAACCCGTCGCCGAAGTCCACCAGGCGCACATCGCGCGCATCACCGTAGGCAAAGACGTCGAGATCGCGGCCACGCGTCACCATGGCAGCACGCGCCATGTCGACGAGCCTCTGGCCTTGCCGGGGCGATAAATCGTGCACCGCACGCGGCCGACGCCACACTTCCAGGTCGAGATCGGGGCGCGAACGATCGAGCCCTCCCGTCTGGTAAGTAGTGCGGACACCCTCCAACTTGGCATGCGTGCGCGATGGCGTCGTGGGTCCGGCTTCGAACCGGTACCAGAGGTCCATGCGATCGTGCGCGGCCTCGCGCAGCGAATCGTTCGGGAACGCGGCCGTGATGCGCCGCACCAGGAACGCCGCGTCGGTTTCGCCCGGGCCTTTGAGACGCTCGAGCCAGTCGCGCGGCTCGAGATCGAGCTCGTCGAAACCAGTGGTCTCGGAGAACGGCACGAGGAACGGCAGGAGCTCGAGCGTCTGTTCGGCGTGACCGTTCTCGCGCCAATCGAGGTGCAGTCGATCGGCCCAGTGGCGCACCACCCATGCGGCCATGGGCCAGAAGAAGCGATAGTGAATGTCGGTGCCCGCGATGCCGTGATCCGCCAGATCCCGCCGGTAGCGGCGCAGATCGCTTCGGTGGCTGAAGTTCTCCAGCGCCTGCTCGACTGCGCGCAGCGTGTCGGCATCATCCGGGTAGGCGCGGAGAAAGCACAGCGCTTCGTGGAAGCGCAGAACGTGGACTGCGGAACGTAACCGCCTGCTTCCCAGCATTCGCACGAGCTGCCGTTTGGTCGCGGCGGCATCGCCTCCGTAGCTTGCTTTGATTGATTCGAGACCGGCCAGGGCTGCAGTCGCGGCGATCACAAGTCTCCCATCGTCTCGCGTGCGCTGGTCGGCACACCCTGCGTCGCCACAACGTCAGGCGGACGCAATCGGTAGCACGTCAATCGCTTCCGGGCCGGGCGTCGTTCCAGAGCCGGATGGCCGGCTCGCTCTCGTCGTGCTCGTATCCAAGAATGCTCAACGTGCTCGTGCTCAACAGGAGCAGCCGTCCGCAGGACGCGTCGAGGCCCAGCCACCTGGCCGCGAGGACACGCAGGATGTGGCCACTCGAGAAGAGCAGCGCGTCACCCTCGAGACCACGCAGTCGAGCGATGACCCGATCGGCCCTGTGGCCGACGTCCACCACCGATTCGCCACCGGGACAGCCGTCGCGGAAGAGCTGCCAGTCTGGCGTTTGCTTGCGGATCTCGGTGGTCGTGATCCCTTCGTAGTCGCCATAGTTCCACTCGACCAGGTCCGGATCGATCTCTGCTCTCGCGCCGAAGCCGGCGAGCTCACAGGTCCGCTTCGCCCGTTGCAAGGGACTGGTGACGACGTGCGTGAAGGATCTGCCACGCAGCCGTTCGCCCAGCCGGACGGCATCCTTCTCGCCGTTTTCCGTCAAAGGAATGTCAGTGAGACCGGTGTGCTGGCGAGTGAGCGTCCAGGCCGTTTCACCATGGCGCACCAGGTGAACCTCGGGCAGCGGTTGACTCATGGGTGCTCGTGGACCCTTCGTTTGCGGAGGCTCGGCCGACGATCCTGCGCAGTATAGCAACCCCTATGGTGCTCCTGGACGGTTCCCGTGGCCTGCCGATACAATGAGACATTCTCGCGCCGATCGAGGTCGCCATCGTGCAAGACAAGAAGCAGCATGGGGTCACCGCCGCCAACCGCGAGTACGCGCGTTACGACCAAGTGCGCAAAGAGCAGATCTACCGGCTCGCCGAGCAGGAAGCGGGCGAGGATTTCGACACCGAGTACTGCGTCCGCACCTGCGACATCGAGGGCTTCCTGCACGGCGACGACGCGGACAAGCGCGCCTTCGCGCGCCAGCTCGGCACGGCGTTGCAAGAGATCGGCTTCGCCATCCTCGTCGGGCACGGCATCGATTCGAGCCTCCACACCGAGGTCGAAGATCGCACGCTGGAGATCTTCACACGCTTCCCCCTCGGCGAAAAGATGCGTTACCGCGCCCGCCGGCACGGTTCCATCAACCAGGGCTACTTCCCCATCCAGGAGACGAGCGACATTCATCCCGACCTGGTCGAAGGCTGGGTCTTCTGCCGGCGTGCCTTCATGCTCCCCGGAGGGGCGCGGGTCGCGAGCGCGGACATCTGGCCCGACCCAGCCTTCGAACCGGTGTTCCGGCAGCTCGTGCGCGCGAACGAGGCGCTCATCCTGCCGATCATGCAAAGCATTCTCACCTTCCTCGAGCACGATCCGCATCTGTACGACGCGCGCCTCACCCATCCCAACATCGGCTTGCGTCTCAATTATTACCCGCCGGTGGACGAGGCGGCCGATCGGAGCGGTGCCGGCCGCCTTCTCGGTCATGAGGATGTGGGGATGTTCACGCTGCTGCCGGCGCCGAGGATCGAAGGCCTGCAGGTACTCAACCGCCGCAACATGAAATGGGTGCGCCTCGCGGCTCCGCCCGGGAGCTATGTCCTCAACACGGGCGACTACGTGCAGCGCATCACCAATGACATCCTCCCGTCCACGACGCACCGAGTCAGCAAGCCGCGCGATCCGGCGCTTCGGGCCCAGCCGCGTCTGTCCTTCCCCATGAACGTCTACGTGTGGGAAGATGAAATGCTGGAAGTGCTGCCCGGCCTACCCGACCCCAAATACGAACCGGTGCGCGCGATCGAATTCCACACCAAGAGCACGAGCAAGTTCTACGGCGACGATTACGCGGTGACCTGATGGGTGCGACCGAACCCGCGCGGCGTCTGCGGCGTGACCTCGGCACACTCGAATCGTACGCCGTGCTGATCGGCATTCTCGTCGGCGCCGGGATCTTCCAGGTCACGAGCGCGGCTTGGTCGCTCACCGGATCGAGCGTCGTCCTCGGCTACTTGGTGCTCGCGCCGGCAGTGCTGGCCACTTCCGTTCCCTACATGGTGTTCCTCTCGACGCCGCTCGGGGCCTTGCCGGGAGGCGAATACACACACATCTCCCGGACTTTCGGCGACACGCGCATCGCATTCGTGGGCGCCTGGTTGAAGATCATTTCGTACGTCGGGGCCCTCGCATTCTTGTCGCATGCCTTCGCCGGTTACCTACTCGATCTGTTACGCCTCGCGGATGGCGACATCGCCCGCCTTGGCATCGCGCTCGCCAGCTTGGGATGCTTCTATCTCGTTCACGTGTCGGGCGTGCGTTGGTTCGGGCGCGTGCAGGTCGCGATGTGCGGCCTGCTCGGAATCTCGGTGGTCGCTCTCGTCGTGCCCGGGTTGCTCGCGATCCGCGTCGCGAACTACACACCCGTGTTCACGCATGGACCTGTTGGCTTTGCGGCGGCACTGCCATCGCTCTTTTTCGCCTACGCAGGATTCGAGTCGCTGGCGCAGACTGCAGGCGAGGTGAAGGACAGCACTCGTCGCCTGCCGGGAGTTTTCCTGCGCGGCATCCTGGCGGTCACGCTCATCTTCGTCTCGATGTCGGCGGTGGCCTTCGGAGTCGTGCCGGGCGAGCAATTGCGCGCGAGCAGCGCTCCCATGGCCGACGTCGCCAGCGTCTACCTGCCGCATGCGATGGTCTGGATCGTGTCGCTCGGTGCGCTGATGGCGATCACGACATCGCTCAACGCCACGATGCTCGTGCCCTCGCGGTTGGCTCTCGTGCTCTGCGCCGACGGCTTGGCGCCGCGCTGGCTCGGCGCCATCGAGCCGCGCACCGGAACTCCCGTGCGCGGGTTGACACTCACCTTTCTGGCTGCATCTTCGCTGCTCCTCACCGGGCAGCTAGCGCTCGCACTCGACATCGCGGTGCTGGCGCTCGTGGTCCTGTATTTCCTGCACAGCCTGACATTGCTCGCGCTGCCGCGACGCAATCCGGAGCTCTTCGCCTCGAGGACCGTGCCCATCCCCGTGTGGCTGCAGCGAGTCGCCGCTCTGTTGTCGATCTTCGCCATGGGTGGACTGATCGCAGTCCAGGTGAACCAGGATGTTCGCGCCTGGCAGGAGACGGGGATCGTAGCGCGAGCAATTCGTGGAGAGCTCACCAGCCTCGAGCTCCTCGCCGCGTGGAGCACGCTCGGCTTACTGGTCTATGCATTCGGCCCGCGGCGTCGCATCGCCTCTCGGGATTCAGACGGCGAATCCTCGGCCTCGTAGGCCACGGCCGGGCTCCCCGCCGGATAGAACATCCCGACGAGACGCAGCGCACCGGCACCGGTGTTCTCGACGCAGTGCACCTGTTGCCGAGGAAGGTAGATGCAGGATCCCGCAGCGATCGGCGCGCTGCTTTCCCCTGCCCACATGCGGCCGCTTCCCTCCAGAATGCAGATCACTTCCTCGTAATGATGGAAGTGATCCGGGGCCCGACCTGGCGGGATGGAGCCCACGAACTGCGTTACCTGCTGGCACCCGGCTGCTTCGTCCACGAGCACTCGATACCACCGGTTCCCGGTGGGGACTGCCTCGCGATCGCAGAGTCGAACCACGGGGCTCGTTTCGGCGGTGCTCGCCGCTCCCACCGGCTTCATGACCACAGCATGGCGCTGCACGTGCGCGGCCGACGTGCTCGAGCCGAACTCCGCCAGCGGATCCTCCTCCTGAGGTTCGGGGCATCGTGAGCTGAGAACGACGAGTGGATTGGCGGCGGGATTCTCGACTCCGTAAGCGCTGCCCGGAGCGATGTAGACACCGGTCTCGGCACGGAGCGTGTGGCTGCTTCCATCCATGTGCAGCACCGCTTCCCCATCGAGGACGAACCACACGTCATCGCAATCGAGAGTGCGTTCGGCGCGCGTGATCCCGGTGGCGAATTCGAGGAGTCGGAGTGAGATTTTGGCGGCACCCGTGGCGCGCCCGAATAATGGCCTGGCACGGACGTTCGTCCGCATCCGCGCCTCCGTTTCGCGCAGCGCGGCGACGCAGCAGTCGCCCTCGAGGAGAATTGCCATGCTCGGATCTCCGATGGAACCGTGGTTCCGTCGATCGTAGCACGACTGACCTCGCCGGATCACCGGGCGGATTTCGGCCCGATTCGCTCGTACAGATAGAGCGAGTGCTCGCGCGGCACGTCGTCCGACGGCCCTTTGAACTGGAAGACGAGGCGGATCGGTCGGTAGACGCGGTGGAACTCCGGGATCGCGAACAACTCGCGATCACCTTTGCTGCCCGGCTTCGGGTCCGAGATCGGATAGCCCGGGAACATGACGTAGTCAGGCTGCCGGGACCAAACGTAGGCGCCGTCGCCCTTTTCATGACCGGCCGCAAACTTGCCGAGATTCTCCACCCTGGTGCGCGCGATATGACGGTCGGTGAGACCGAGCGTGTCGATCCAGCGGAAGTTCGTGTAGTAGGCGATCAGCCCGGCACCGCTGTGGGCGAACAGCGTGTCGGGCTTCAGGTGATCGCGCAACATGAGGGCAGCTGCGACCGAAAGGCCGGTCCGACCGAGGCGCACGGCGTCGTCGAGGAGCCGCACTCGGTGGTTGCCGTACAACGGCAACGCGTGCCCCACGAGCACCGCCGCGGCCACGGCTGACGGCAGGGCTCGCCTCCCGAGCCCGGTCCCCGGAACGACGGCACCCGTGCGGAGCAACACTCGGTAAACCACGGCCTGGAGGATCACGGCCATGAGCGGCACGAGCACGATCAACGAACGATAGGCGGGAAACTCCTCACCGCCGACCAACAGGACATAAACAATGGGTAGCCATGCCCCAACCACGAGCAGCGCGAGTGATTCGTTCCGCTCGCGCTGGCGGAGCAGCATCGCCGATGCGAGCCCGAGCCCGATAAAGGCCAGAGGGAAGGCGCGCAGGATTTCGCCGAGGTACAGCGCACCACGTTGCAACGTGGCGGTCGTGAGACCCACCTTGGCGTAGTACGTGTTGGGCAACAGGTCACCGTAGGTTGCGACCCGCCATCCGGTATACGGCCCGAAGACAACGAGCACGACCACGGCGAAGACCACGAGATCGCGCCGCCCACTTCGCCCTGCGAGCACACTGCAACAAAGATCCAAACCGATGATGCCCATGAACAGGTTGTTCGTCGGGTGGTTCATGCCCGCCAGACAGAGCACGAACGCACACATGGCCAGCCGGCGCGTGCGCGCCGCGTCCGTCGCCGTCTCCGATGTCACACCCGTCGCTGTGCCCGACGTCACACCCGTCGCCGTGAAATAGAGAAGAAATGCGAGTGCGACCAAGAAACCACTGAGGACATTCTCGAGTCCGCCGACAGCCCATGCTGCCCAGTTGTCGCTGCAGCACACGAGGAGCGGCCCCAGCAATGCGACAGCGATCGGCACGGGCTCTACGTTGTTCGTCTCGGCCGCCGAGCCCCGCCAGGCGCCGGATGCGTTCGCGAACAGTTTCGTGCGGGTGAAGAAGAACAGCATCAAGGCAGTGAGGATGGAGAACACCGCACCCAGCATGCGCGCCGCAGACGGCAGATCGAAGCCGAGCTTGTGGCAGCCGGCCATGACGACGGTCCACAAGAAGTTGCTGTAGCCCTCGACTCGCTCTCCGGTGTTGAAGACGAGTCCGTTCCCCTCGGCCAAATTGCGTGCATACCGGAAGGAAATGAAGGCGTCATCATCGACCCAAGTCGCGAAGTGCATTTCACGCGCCACGAGCCAGGCGAGACCAGCGGCGAGGAACAGCGCGCCCGCGATGCGCACTCCCGCCCTGGGCGGGTGGTCCGCGGCCGCCCCGATGCGAGGCGCTGCTTCGACCTTCGCTCGCCGCGACCCGGACTTGGAAGCGCGCATGCGTTCTCCTCCGCGGGCCGGCTATCGGCCGCATGTCGCATCTTACCTTGGGGGCGAGCTCGAGCGCATGAGTCGAGGCGCATTCGACCTGGTGAAAAAACTAGAGAAATGCAAAGCCGGGGACTAGGCTGTCGGACGGGGATCCGGCGGCGAGGCGCACACCAAAGGAACGCGGCAAGCTTGACGCAGTTCACTGCCTTGGACTGGCTTTGGACCATCGCTTACCTGCTGCTCATGGTGGGTGGGCCGCTCTTCTTCTACAAGCTCGCGCGCCGGTCGGAATCGGATTTCTTCCTTGCGGGTCGCGGCTTGCCTTGGTGGCTGCCGGCATCATCCGTCTTCAGCACACACACCGCGACCGATACGCCCATGTGGGTGACCGGAGTCGTCTACGCCCACGGTCTGCGCGGGCTCTGGTACACGTTCTTTGCCGCGTGGACCTCGGTCGGCGCTTTCGTCTCGGCGCGCATGTTCCGGCGTTCGCTGGCCTACACACAAGCCGAGTGGCAAGTGGTGCGCTTCGGCGGCCTGGGCGCCGAGCTGCTGCGCGGCTGGCTCGCCGGCTGGCAAGTGTTCATGAACATGTTCATCCTCGGCTGGGTCGGCATGGCCATGGGCAAGGTGTGCACTCTCGCCTTCGGCTGGCCGGAATGGGTGGGCCTCGTCATCCCGAGCACGATCACGGCCGTCTACACCCTCGCCGCCGGATTCTGGGGCGTAATCATCGGCGACTTTCTGCAAGGGATCGTCGCCATCTGGGCCGTTGTCTTCGTGTCCATCGTCGGTGTCGTCGCCGCCGGCGGCGCGACGGAGATCACCGCGCGTCTCGTGAGCATGGGCCAAGAGTGGCGGCTCGACCCGTTCGCCTTCACCGGCTGGTGGAGCGGCGAGTTCCCCGCCGCCTGGTGGCTCACGATGCTGGTGATCGCGGTGCTCGGCGGGTTCGGCATGGGCACCAGCATCGATTGGTACGTCGAAGCACAGCGCATCCAATCGTCACGTTCGTTGCGCGACGCGTGCTACGGCATCTGGGCCGGCGGCGCCATCACACTGGTGCGCAACGCATTCTGGGCGGCCGCCATCATCGGGTTCTTCGTCATGCTGCCCAACCTGACCTCGGTGGCCGAATACGAGCTCGGCTGGTTCCGCCAGGGCTTCGAGCTCTTGCCCGCCGGTCTCGTCGGCGTATTCTTCGGCGCCATCCTCGCCATTCATTTCTCCACCATCTCGAGCCATTTGAATCTCGGCGCGCTCTACTTCACGCGCGATCTCTATCAGCGCTACTTGAACCCCGGCGCGAGCGAACGCCGGCTCGTCTGGGTGGGTCGCCTCGCCACCTTCGTGCTCCTCGTCGGTTCGTTCTTCTACGGCTTGATGATGGAAGAGATCACCCAGTGGCTGATCTTCGCGCTCTGGCTGATGATGGCGGGAGTCTGGCTGCCCAACATCTTGCAAGTAGTGTGGTGGCGCTTCAATGCGTCGGGTTATCTCGCATCCTGGATGGCCAACTTGGGGCTCTCGTGGCTCGTGGTTTGGATCCTGCCGTCGTTCGGCGTCATCCCCTCTCTGCCGGATTACTTGCAGTTCTGGCTGCTGATGGCGCTCGGCGCCCTTGTCTTCCTCCCAGCGACATTGCTCACGCGCGCCGAGGACATGGATCACCTCGTGCGCTACTACGTCATGGTGCGACCGATCGGTTGGTGGGGGCCCGTGCGCCGCGAAGCCCTGCGACGCGGATTGGTTGGCGAAGATTCGACCCCGATCGCAACCGCCTGGCGCGATGCTGCCGGCGAGCCGGCGAGCCCTCGCGCCCCGGCGCCGAGCACACGCCGGCCGCTCATCCGCCGCACGTGGACACCCGAGGCCGCAGGCGGTTGGACTCGGGAAGACTGGATCGCCGTCTTCGTCTCGCCGCTCGTTTTTGCCGGCATCCTCATCGGTTTGACCAAGCTGCTGTTGTTGCAGATGTCCGGACTTTGGATCACGCTAGCGACCGCGGGGGGCGCCGTTTTCCTTTACTGGGTCATCGACCCGAAATTGCGCGCGGTTTCGGTCGAGTACGAAACTCGGCAAGCTGTCTATTTGGCGGACCTGGAGAAGCAGCACCGTTGGGAGCAGGCTGGAATTCCCTCGCCGCAACCGAAGGCTGAACCCAGGCCGCGCGGAGGATGAGATGGATCGTGGGCTCGTGACATTGATCGGCATGAGCATCGCGTATGTGGCTTCGCTCCTCGGCATGGCGTGCGCGTACTGGGCGTGGCGAAAACGCCGCTCCGGCAAGGACGGTCAGCCGTGAAGCGGTCGCGCACATGGTTCGTGGGCGCGGCATGGCTCGCCGCAGTGGTCCAAGCCCAGGCACAAGTCGCCGCACCGGAGCGCCTGCCCGCACCACCGCCCATCACCGGTGTTCTGTGGACAGTCGTGCTGCCGATCATTCTCTTCGGAATTTCGTTCTGGGCGGCCTATGCGCTGTACCGGCGTTTTTCGAAGTGACGGGCCGAGCCGACGACAGGCTCGTCGCGGTCAGTGACTCTGCTCCCGGAAACAGTGCGTGCTCATTGCGACGCGGGCGCGCGGAAAAGCTGCTTGATGGATCCCCAAGTCAGCGTTTCGACGGCAGTGCCGGGGGCGGCCGGATCGATGACGGTCACGTCGTAGGCATAGTCGCGCGATTGACCGGAAACGACGACGCCCGTCACCTCGACATGATAGACCGTGTCGCTCGACGGCGCACCAGATGGGAGCCCTTGCGGCGTCCAGCCGAGTGTGTTGTCGCCGTAGCCGTTTTGGACCGGCAACAACGTCAGCGCAATCGACGTCGCGCCGCGATGCATCGTCACAGTGGCAGCTGAAAAACTGGCCCCCGGAACCGCGAAGGACCACATCGAATAGACCGCCTGATACGGAACCCAAGTCGGTGGCGGCCATGCCACGAATTCCGGTTCCGCAGGACGCGCACCGCTCCCGCCGATGACCCAGAGCGCATACGCAGGATACGAGTTGCCGAACGTGGCACCGATTCCCACCGTCGCGAGCGGCGGATACAGAATCCAGCGCCGGTGCCCGAGACTCGTCACCCCACCATCGTTCATCCAGCCGGTGACTGCGGCTGGCAAGGTCGAATACCCTGCCGCCAAGTTCGACTTCCCCGCAGCCTCCGCCCCGGTCGCGGTGTAACACGTCCAGCTCGCCGGCGGGCTGTGCGAAAGCGATCGATTGGCGGTCATCATGAGCGCCGCCTCCTGGTACTGGCCATTCCAGGTGGGATTCAAGCCCAAACCCGCCGGCAATCCGACCATGGCACGGAAGTACTCGATGCGTTGCAAACCGGCAGCTCGGTAATCGGCGTTCACATCGCCCGCTGTGCAGCTCGTGTGACTCCCCGTCCAGCCCGAGGCCGTTCCCTCGGCTCCGACGTACTGTGTTTGATAGAGGCTCACCGCTTCGGAGCGCGACGCCGGGGCGGCGTCCGTGCCCAGGGGGATGCCTGTGAACAGCAGAATCAGAAGCAATGCGTTGCGCCGGTTCATCTGCGTGCTCCCGATGATTCCCAACCATGACTCGAACGGTGAACCCTCCGGACGCTGCAAGAAACGGCCCGGCTGCGGTGTCGAGGCCGTTCCGTTTGCCGCGGAACACTCGACCGACGTTCTTCCAGTCCACGTCCAAAACCGATAGGGTGAAGATGCGATCGTCGAGCAGTCGGATGGAGAGGACGACCATGGAAATGAGGCAGTACCTGATCGACACCTTCGCCTTCAACGACCGCGCCAACCGGCAGGTGCTGGCGAAGCTCGCGGAGTTGCCGGAGAAGGACGAATGCATCCGGCTCTTCAGCCACCTCGTCAACTCGCAGGACAAGTGGCTGGCGCGCATCGCACAGTACCCACGCGACCCAGGCATGAGCTGGTGGGAACCGCTTTACCCTCTCGACGCGCTCGAGCGGGAGTGGAGCCGGAGTCTGGGCGCATGGCTGGAATTCTTGCGCGGCAAAGAGGAAGGCGCCCTGTTCGACGCGGTCCAATGGGTCGGCTTCGACGGCGCCCACTGGACAGCGCCGCTCAAGGACATCGCACTGCAGCTCAACTATCACTCCATCCACCACCGGGCGCAGATGCAGTCCATCTTGCGCACCCAGGGACTCACGCCGGATTTCGTCGATTACATCGGCACGGTGTACCGACGGCTCGATTGAATCCGCGGCCGGACGAAAAGAGCGGCCGGAGGAATTCCGGCCGCTCTTGTTCGCAAGGGCACCGTTCATCGAAATCAACGGATCAGAAGTCGATCTGCCATTGGAGCCGCGCCTCGTCGATGGATTCACCGGTTCCGCCCTGGAGCCGCACGTCCGCTTGCAGCTTCAGGTTGTGGCCCTTCTGATAGTAGTTCACACCCACGAGTGTGATGTCCTGAGTCGCACCGCCCTGGTCGTCGTCCGGCTGGACTTGATCGAAGCGCACCATGGGTTGCAAGCGCTCGTGCCAGAGGAGGTAACCGGCGCCCGCCATCCACACGGTGGTGTTCAACGAGATGTCGCTTCGGGGCCGCTCCACCCGGATGGTGTTGAGCTCGCCTCTGACAAACAACCGCCCAGGTCCCGCAGGGATGTCGATGATGCCGTCGATTCCGGCCGCAGAGCGCAGACCGTCGTCCGCACCGGTCGTGTCTTCGAGCGCACCGTGGTAAATGCCGTTCACGCCCAGCGAGTACCAGGACTCCTCGCCGAATTGGGCGTCGCGGAAGAGGTTCTTGGTCGACCCGAAATTCAAATCGAGCCGGCCCACGACCATGGGCATGTCCTGCAGCTTGGCGGGAATCGTGCGGTTGTCGAAGAGACCGACGGCGTAAGAGTAGCGCCCTTCTTTCACGTCACCGCGGAAATCGAAGCCGATGGCATTGTCCGCCATCCCGAGCGCTGCCGGCACGTTGGAGACAGCGCCGCGGTCCACCGCGAGCTGCTTCGAGTCGGAGGTCAGACGGTCGCGCGAGAAGGGTTGGTCGTAGAGCCCCATTCGGACCTGCAGCCCGGGGCCTCTGAGCGGCAATTGGATCCACGCGTTTTCGACGCCAGCGATAGGTGTCGTGAGAACGATGCCGGAGCTCAAACCCGTGGCGTCGAGCCGCCACTCGAAATTGTAGCTGGCGGTCAGCATCTTGCCGTTGGCTTTGAACCGGCTGCGTCGAATCAGGAAGGTTCTCTCCATCTCGAGGCCGCCACCGGAAGCGGGGATTTGCAGGAAGACGAGCCGCGGCTGCATCCGCAGTCCGAGCTCCAGGCTGAAGTCCGGTTGCTCGACCACCTTGACGCCGGCGTGCCCGCCACGGGGGCAGAGCAGAGCGAAGGCAAATACTCCAACGGCAAATCGGGCCCACGCCCCGAATCGGTGCGCTCGCATTGGGATGCAGTCCTTTCCGTCCACCCCAGAGGAGCTCCGGCCTGCGAAACCACAGGCGATCGGCCAGCGCAGGAAAGCGCCCCCAGGAAGGGACTCTCGATCTCATCCACTGGGGGCAATGGGCGGGATCGTTCACCAGGCTCGATGAGTGGTTACTCCCGAGCCCTCGCATGAAGCATTTCTCATTCTAACGACATGAATCGAATGGAAGCAAGCTTCTTGATACGAGATTGCGACAAAGCCGTGACACGACTGTGACAATTGGGCCTTTCGACCCTGACATATCGGGTCAAAAGTCGCAAACTCACCGCGCACGGCGACCGAGCGCGACCGCGCGCGAATTGACCTCGATCTCGGCGGCGAGAGGGGTCTTCTGTTCGATCTCCTTGTCGGTCAAGAACTGAACGTCGAGCAATCCCTCCCCTTCGGAGCCGAGACGGGAAGCGTTCATCGCCGCCAGCGAGCGACTCCATCCCTCCAGCCAGAGCGCGAGGTCCTCGCACTGCCGGGGTGTGCCACGCACGTGTACGACGAGACTCAATCGGGGCATCGCCTCCGCGGCGGCGGCGCGGGCGCCGAGCAGGTACATCGCCTGCACGCCGAAGCGCGGGGCATCGAGGCTCGCGGCGATCCTCTCGGCCAAACGCAGGTGCCAGCGCTCCGAATCGCCAGCGTAAGGATCGGCGGCCAATTGCTCCCACGGTTTGCCGTCCGTCTGTGGCGGGGACAAGATCCCCACCGCCTCGTCGAGATCGGCGTTCATCAACACACGCAGCACTTCCCCAGGGCACTCACGCGGCACGTCGATGACGCGCACGAGTTCCTGCAGGCGGGCCAGGTCCGGCGCGATCTCGGCGAGAATATTGGTCGAGCGGGTGAGAAACTCCTCGTGGAACACCACGCCCTCCTCGTCCGGGTAGAGCGGAATGTAGCGAATGTCCGACTCGACGAGGTCCTGGAAGAAGTGGGTGCCGAACGAGAGCTCTGGCGAGTACGAGCCGCTCTTGCGCGCGATCTCAATGAGAATCGCCGCATTGTTGATGTCGGAATACGTGACCGGAACTCCCAGGCGGATGTCGCCGCGGCTGCCCCAGCGTCCGGGACCCATGAGGGCGAACTGGCGCCGCGGCAGCACCTTGTTCAAACGCCCCACGGCTCTGCCGATGCCCTGCAAGTCGTGCACGTCGGTGAGCTGGGCATAGCGCTCCGGCACGACGTAGACGATGTGGGTGAGATCGGGAACCCGTCCATTCGAGATGAACCGGTTGGCGGAGAACACCAGACGCTCGCGCGGGATGTGGCGTGGAATCGGGGAGGGCGCGTAGGACTCGCTGTAG
>DASRJO010000117.1:0-21052 GCA_035649435.1 Candidatus Krumholzibacteriia bacterium
CTTGTAGCGCCCGCAGACGAAGACCAGCTCGTCGTGCTGCACGAGCGCCTGGGCGCGGTCTTGCGTCAGGCGCTCGCCCTGCGGGCTGAGCAGGATCACGGGCACCTGGCGCGGATTGCCGGCGCCGGTGATGCTCTCCACCGCTTCGACGATCGGCTCGGGGCGCAGGATCATGCCGGGGCCACCGCCATACGCACTGTCGTCCACGCTCCGATGCCGGTCGCTGGTGAAGTCGCGCGGATCGACCGAGTGGAAGTCGACGAGGCCGCGGCTTCTCGCGCGCTGGATCAGCCCCACCCCGAGCGGCGAGACGAAAAACTCCGGGAACAAGGTGACCATGTGGATTCGCATGCTCACGACTCCAACAAACCGGGGATCGGCGTGATGCGGAGCACGCGCCGTCCGAGGTCGAGCTCGCGCACGAATGCCGGCACGTTGGGCACGAGCCACTCGCGCTCGCCCTTGCCGACGACGAACACATCGTGTGCCGGCAGGTGCAACAGATCTTGGACTTGCCCCAGCACCGTCTCGTCGGGCAGGAGGACGTCCACGCCAACCAGCTGGAAAGCGAGCGGCTCGCTCGGCAACGGCACGTCGAGTCGCTCGCCATCGATGGTGAGCGCCGCACCGACGAGACGCTCGGCCTCGTCACGCGTGGTCACACCTTCGAAGACCAACGCATGTGAGCCGGCGCGAGGCGATCGCGCCCGTGTCACGCGGATGGGACGTTTCCCGGCAGGGCCCTCGACGTGCAAGACGCTGCTCTCGAGCGCCGCGTCCCAGAAGTCGGCGCTGTCGCGCAGCTTGAGCTCGCCTTGCAAGCCCAGCGGCTTCACCAATGTCCCGAGCACGATGTCCACTGCGGGCTCACTCCTTGATCTCGAGCACGGCCTTGCCACCCTGACGCTGCGCTGCAGCCGCGAGCAACAGCCGCAATGCATGCGCCGTGCGTCCGTGCTTGCCGATGACCTTGCCGACGTCGTCACGCGCTACCGACAGCTCGTAGACCACGGCTGCCTCACTGCGGCGCTCCTGCACGCGCACCGCGGCCGGATCGTCCACCAAGGACCGCGCGACGAATTCGATGAGGGCACGCATCAGGACTCGGACGTGGCCGCGCGCTGCGCCTTGGTCTTCGCCTTCTTGGACATGCGCGGCCGGCGTGGCTTGTCGACCCGCGCGGCGAGGCGATTACCGACACGCTGCGTCGCCGCTTCCGCCGTCACGCCCTCCTGCAACAGCTTCCATTTCTCCAGCACGCCGTTTTGCTGCAGGATCTGGCGCACGGTGTCGGACGGCTCGGCGCCCCGTTCGAGCCAATTCAGGATGCGGGGTTCGTCGATCCGTGTCATCGCCGGCGTCTGCAGCGGGTCGTAGTGCCCGAGCTCTTGGATGGCGCGCCCATCGCGTTGCTTGCGGCTATCGATGGCCACCAGACGATAGAACGGACGGTTGGTGCCGCCCATGCGCTTCAACCGAATCTTCACCGACAAGGAAGACCTCCTGTTGCGTGATCACCTTTGCGGACCTAACGACGCTTGCGTTTGTTGCCAAAGCGCCGCCGGCCATTGCCTGCGGCCACGCTGCGCGTGGCAGCACGCACGGCCTGGCCAGGATTCGACGACGTCATGCTCTTCATCATGCGCTTCATCTGCTCGAACTGGGTCAGGAGCTGGTTGACTTCCTGCACACTGGTGCCGCTGCCCTTGGCGATGCGCCGCCGGCGCGACCCATCGATGACGCGCGGATTGCGCCGCTCTTGCGGCGTCATCGAGTGCACGATGCCCTGCACGTGGTCGATCTGCCGTGCGTCGATGTTCTCGCGCGCCTGCGCCAACGCCGCTGTCGACACGCCGGGCAGCAATCCCAGCACCTTGTCCAGCGGCCCCATCTTGCGCACCGCTTGCAGCTGGGTGAGAAAATCATCCAGGGTCAGGCTCTGCCGGCGCACCTTGCGCTCGAGCTCGAGCGCCTCATTCTCGTCGTAGACCTCCTGGGCTTTCTCGGCCAACGTCAGCACGTCGCCCATGCCGAGGATACGCTGTGCCATGCGGTCGGGATGGAACGTCTCGAGGTCGCCCAACCCTTCGCCGACCCCGACCAATTTGATTGGCTTGCCGAGCACCCGGCGCAGCGACAACGCCGCGCCACCGCGTGCGTCGCCGTCCAGCTTCGTCAATGCCACGCCGGTGAGCGCGATGCGCCGATCGAATTCCTGCGCCACGCGCAGCGCCTCTTGCCCGGTCATCGCATCGAGAACAAGAAGAGTTTCCTGCGGCGGCACCGCCGCACGCACGGCCTCGAGCTCGCGCATCAACTCCTCGTCGACATGCAGGCGCCCCGCACTGTCGATGATGAGCACATCGCGCAGCTGCTCGCGTGCGGCGCGCCGCGCCTGCAGCGCGATCTCCGGCACATCGCGGAGATCCGCTCGCGCGAACACCGGCACCCCGACCTGCGCGCCGAGAATCTCCAGCTGTTGCGCTGCGGCGGGCCGGTAGATGTCGGCAGCCACCAACAGCGGCTTGTGGCCCCGGCGGAGCAGCAGTGCCCCGAGCTTGGCGGCCAAGGTCGTCTTGCCCGAGCCTTGCAGACCGACCAACAAGAAGACGGCCGGATGCGCACCGCTCGTTTGCAGGTCCGCCGTCTGGCCGCCGAGCAGGGTCACCAGCTCCTCGTGCACCAGCTTGATCAGCTGTTGCCCGGGCTGCAGACTGCGGTGCACTTCCTGACCGATGGCGCGCGACTGCACCGTGGCGACGAACTCGCGCGCAACCTGCAGCTGCACATCGGCCTCGAGCAGCGCCTGTCGGACTTCGCGCAGCGACTCGCGAATGTTGTCCTCGGTCAGGCTCGCCTGCGAGCGCAGCCGGCGCAGCACGCCGTCCAGACGTTGACTCAAGCTCTCGAACATGGCTGCCCCGGAATTGGACCTGCGGTCGGATGGGCCAGTGGTCGCAAACGGTTGAGGTTAGAGCGGCTGCGGCGCCGAATTCAAGCGGAAAGTCGGCTTCCGGCCTGCCGCAGCGCCGTGACGCGTGCCGCGTAAGGAGGGGTGCGAAACACGGCCGTTCCGGCCACCAGAACGTCCACACCCGCACGCCGCGCGGCGACCGCGGTCTCCGGGTCGATCCCGCCATCGATTTCAATGGCGAAACGCAGGTCGTGCTGCTCCCGCCACCGGGCCGCGGCTTCGACTTTCGTCAGGACTTCGGGCCGGAATGCTTGTCCACCGCGGCCGGGATGGACGCTCATGATCAGGAGCAGATCGATGGAGGAGAGGTGCTCGAGGTAGGGATCGAGGGCTGTCGCCGGGTTGAGAGCCATGCCGACAGCGGCGCCGGTCGCGCGCACGGCGGCCAAGGTCGCCGCCAGGTCGCTTGCCGCCTCTGCGTGCACGGTGATGCCATCGCACCCCGCGGAGCGAAATGCATCCACGTAACGCACCGGTTCGGCGACCATCAAATGGGTATCGAGAAACAGCGACGTGAGTTTGCGAATGCCGCGGATCACCACGGGACCGATCGTGATGTTGTCGACGAACTGCCCGTCCATCACGTCGAGATGCAGCAGGTCGGCTCCCGCAGCAGCCACGGCCGCGATCTCCTCGCCAATCCGGCTCCAGTCCGCCGCGAGCAGGGATGGCGCCACCGCCGGCGCCTCAGTCGGGAGTGGCCGCCACCAGGTCAATCGTTTCACCCCGTACGATGAGAGCGCCGCGCGCCGGGAAGGTCTCGAGAATCGTTCCCGGATACACACCGGGCTTGCCACGGTAGGTGACCCGTCCGACGCGGAAACCACGGCTCTCGACCAACTCGCGCACGTCTTCCAGCGAGCGTCCGACGAGGTCCGGCATGAGGTACGGTTCTGGATTGCCACTCACCGCGACGACGAGATCGACGCGACCGCCGCTCATCTCCGCCGAGCCCGGCCGCGGCCGCATGGCTTGCACGACCTGGCCGCCGCCGGACGACTCGGCGGACGACTCTTGCGTGTCGTAGACGCGCGCGATGCGCCCGACCGAGAGATTGGCGTTCTCCAGCTGCAAGGTCGCTTGACGCAGCGACATGCCCCGTACGTCCGGAATCGTCACCTGCTCCGACCCCAGGCTCAAGTGCACGCGCACGGTGCGTCCGGGCTTCACCGCGGCGCCTGCTTCCGGGAACTGGCTCAGCACTTGGTCGCTCGGAATGCCGGCGCTGTGGCGCCGATCTTCCACCGCCACCTCGAGTCCGACGCGGGCGCACTCGGCCTTGGCCTCGACCCAGCCACGGCCCACGAGGGAGGGGACCTGGACGCTCGCGGCATGCTGGACGAATCGTGGCATGAGCACGAAGTTGAACAACAGCACGCCGGTGCCGAAAGCGGCAATCAGTCCGCCGAGCAAGATGAGCAAGCCGCGCACGCGCACCCCCAGCGAGCGGTCCTTTGCCACCGCGCCATGCCTTCTTCCACCGCGGCGTGTCACGGAAAGGAATACAGAATCCTCGGGTCCGGACGCAACTCTGTCCGTGTCGAGTCGCGCTCGCCCTTCGGCGTCGCGTCCGATCCGGAGCCCGTTGGGCGAATCCTGCTTCATGGCAGCTCCTCGCGTGTCTCGGTGCCAAGGCGTGTTCCGCGGTGCAGCTGCCGCCCTTGGACCAGCATCGTCGCCTCGGTGCTGGCCTTGCCGGCCAGCTGGACCCGGACGAGCTCGAGTGTGCCGCTCCCACAAGCCACGTGCACGCCGTGTTTCATGTCCGCCTGCACCACCGTGCCGGGTGCCGCCTGGGTCGCCGCATCGACGATTCGGGCAGCGTGCAACTTGAGACGCCTGCCGTGCAACGACGTCACCGCCCCCGGCCAACCGAGCAAGGCCCGGACTTGGCGCTCGAGGGAAGCGGCGTCGCGGCTCCAATCGATCCACCCGGCATCCTTGAGCAACTCCGGCGCCAGCGTCACGCCGCGAGCGTCCTGCGGCACGGGACGTAAGCGACCTTGGACGAAAGGTTCGATCTCGCGACGCAAGAGCGTCGCGCCGGCTTCGGCGAGGCTCGCCGTCAATGTCAATCGCGTGTCGGTGGGAAGGATCGGAATCGATTGCTGCGCCAGGACCGGGCCGCTGTCCAGGCCGCGCTCGATGACCATCAACGAGACGCCGCTCACCGCATCACCCGCGAGCAACGCGTGTTCGATCGGAGATGCTCCGCGCCAGCGCGGTAACAGCGACGCATGCACGTTGATGGCACCGAGACGTGCCGTTTCCCACGTCGTCTGGCGCAGGATGTGACCGAAGGCCACGACGACGAGAACATCCAGGCGCAACGTCGCCAGCTCCGACTCGATGGCGCTGCGCTCCGTGGGATCGTAATTCCGCACCGGGATACCGAGCTCCGTGGCGGCGATGCGCACGGCGGTGGGGACGACTTGCAGGCCGCGGCCGAGGCGGCGATCCGGTTGGGTGAGAACGAGGGCGACGTCGTGCGCCGCGACGAGCGCCCGCAGACTCGGAACCGCGAATGCGGGGCTGCCGAGGAACGCGGCGCGAATTCGCATGGGCCTCAGGCGCGACTCGTGTCGGCGAGTTGGCGCAGCTTCTTGCGCAGGAACTGTTTCTTCACCAGGGACACGCGATCGATGAACAGGATGCCGTTCAAGTGATCCACCTCGTGTTGCACGACGCGCGCCAGCAATCCCGCGGTGTCGCGCTCGAGGCTGCGGCCCTCGAGGTCGGTGTAACGGAAACGAATGGCGCGAGGTCGCTCGACGGTCTCCAGGATGTCCGGAACCGACAGGCAACCTTCTTCATACGGCACTCGATCGGAGGAAAACCACGTGATCTCCGGATTCACCAGCACCAGCTTGGGAGCGAGGGTCTCGGACCCGTCCTCCTCGGGCACCGCGTCGATGACGACCAGCCGTTTGGACACACCGATTTGCGGCGCCGCGAGCCCAATGCCGGGTTCGGCGTACATGGTTTCGAACATGTCGTCGACCAGCGGACGCAACGCGGCCAGATCGCCGCTCACGGCTTCGGCCCGCTGCCGCAGCAAACGCGCGCCGTAGATCAGAATGGGTCGGGTGGCGATGAGCGTCCCCCTCTCGATCGGCGGTCGCCGCGCCGCGGCGCCGCCGTTGCCGATGGTATCAGATCCCCCGCCGCGCGGTCACGACGGAGCCGGGCTGGTCACGTCGGGCTCGGCCGGCAGCACCGACGCGACCGCAGGACGCGCCATGTCGACGCGCACGTTGTCGGCGATCTTCACCACCAGAATGTCGTCGCCGCGCGTGCTGACGACGGTGCCGTAGATCCCGCCCGTGGTCACGATGCGATCGCCCTTCTTGACGTTCTTGATCACCGCATCGCGTTCGCGCTGCCGCTTCGCCTGAGGGCGGATCACCAGCAGGTACAGGATCAAGAAGACGAGGAACAACGACAGCAGCGGAAACAATGACACCGCTTGGCCGCTCTGGGCCAAGAGAACCGCCGAACGCATGCGACCTCCCGTGCCTTCCACGCGACGCGCGACTCAAGCAGTGGCGTAGCCGGCGAAGAACTGCGCTTGCCAGGCGCCGAAGCTCCCGGCCTGGATCGCCGCTCGCATCTCCTGCATCAGCCGCAAGTAGAAGTGCAGATTGTGATAGGTGACGAGACGCAGTCCCAGGATTTCCCCCGCCTGGTGCAGGTAGCGAATGTAGGCGCGACTGTAGCGCGCGCACACCCAGCAATCGCATTGCGGATCCAAAGGCTGCAGCGCGCGCGCGTGCGCCGCGTTGCGAATCACCAACCGCCCGGCGCGGGTGAATGCCATGCCGTTGCGCGCGTTGCGTGTCGGCAGCACGCAATCGAACAGATCCACGCCTCGCGCCACACACGCCACCAGATCCTCCGGATAGCCGACGCCCATGAGGTAGCGCGGCTTGGTTGCCGGCAGCCATTCGTCCATCCACGCCACGGTCTCCAGCATGGCGGGCTTGGGCTCGCCGACCGCGAGCCCGCCGATGGCGTTTCCCGCCAGGTCGAGGCTCACGATCGCGTCGGCGGACTCGTGGCGCAGCTCACGATCCGTTCCCCCCTGCACGATGCCGAACAACGCCTGGGGATAGTCGTAGGTGCGAAAGTGCGTGCCATACACGCGATGGCAGGCCTGAGCCCAGGCGGTCGTGCGCCGCACTGCGCCTGCGTGCTCGGTGCGGCTGCTGCCCGCCGGCAAGCACTGATCGAGGCACATGATCAGATCCGCTCCCAGCTGCGCCTGGCAGCGGGTGGTGCTCTCGGGGGTGAAGCGGTGCTCGGACCCGTCGAGATGGCTCCGAAACGTGACTCCGTCCTCGTCGACGACGTTCAGATCCGCCAGACTGTGCACTTGATACCCACCGCTGTCGGTCAACAGTGCGCCGCTCCAGGCCATGAACCGATGCAGACCCCCGCTCTCCGCCACCAGCTCCGAGCCCGGCCGCAAGTAGAGGTGGTAGGTGTTGGCGAGCGCGATCGTGGCCCCGAGCTTGTCCAGATCCTCGCTGCCGAGTGTCTTCACCGTGCCGCGCGTCCCCACCGGCATGAACGCCGGAGTCTCGACCTTGCCGTGCCCGGTACGCAGCACGCCTCGGCGCGCTTGCCCGTCGCGGGCCGTGAGGTCGAACTCGATCTGCTGCATCAATGGGCTCCCCGCGCCGACACGGCATCCTACTCGATCATCATGGCGTCGCCATAACTGAAGAAGTGAAACTGGCGTGCGACGGCCTCGGCATAGGCCGCTCGGATGGCCGCACGCCCAGCGAAGGCATCGACCAGCAACAACAACGTCGTGCGCGGCAAATGAAAGTTGGTGAGCAGGACTTGGACGGAGCGGAAGGCATAGGGCGGAAAGATCAGCAGCCGGGTGCGGCCGCAGAGCGCCGTGCCGGTGTCTTCGATCTCCAAGCTGTCGGCGGCTTCACCCGCCTGCCAGAGCGCGACGGATTCCAGCACACGCGCCGCGGTGGTGCCGACCGCGATCACACGCCCGCCGGTCTCGCGCGCACGCGCGCAGCGTTCAAGCACTCGGTGCTCGACCTCGAAGCGTTCCCAATGCATCGGGTGGAATCGCGGATCCGCGCAGCGGAGCGGCGCGAACGTGCCGGGCCCGATGTGCAAGACCAGATCGACGCAATCGATGCCGCGGTCGGCGAGCGCATCGAACAGTGCCGGGGTGAAGTGCAATCCCGCCGTCGGTGCGGCGACGCTGCCATCCTGGCGTGCATACACCGTCTGATACGACTCGCGGTCGACGACCTCCGCGGCGCGTCGAATGTACGGTGGCAGCGGCACCGCGCCCAGGCGCTCTGCGAGCCTCAAGACATCCGTCCCGGGGGCGAATTCCACCAGCCGACGGCCGCCCTCGCCCGCCGCCACGATCTGCACTTCGCTCTGGTCGGCGAGGTGCAAGCGCATCGGTGGACGCAGTGCCCTAGCCGGGCGCGCCATCACCCACCAGCCCCCGCCTGCATCCGGTTCGACGAGCAAGATCTCGCAGCGACCGCGCGTGTCGGCGCGCCAGGCCGCGAGTCGCGCCGGGATCACGCGACTGGTGTTGCGCACCAGGAGATCCCCGGGCCGCAGCAACGCCGGCAAATCGGCGAATCGATGCACGTCGATCGACCGCGGTGTGCGCCGTAAGCGCAGCAGGTTGCAAGCGTCGCGTTGTGCCGGCGGCCGCTGCGCCACGAGCGCGGCCGGAAGATCGAAATCGAGGTCTTCGAGCCGGAGCGCCGGAAGAGAGGACGGGACCTTCAATCGAACAAACCGCCGGCGCTCGGACGGCGGATTCCCAAGTGTGCGTAGGCCAGGCTCGTCGCCTCGCGGCCGCGCGCAGTGCGCGCCAGCAGTCCCTCCTGGATCATGTAGGGCTCGTACACGTCCTCGAGCGTCTGCTCGTCCTCGCTCAATGCCGAAGCCAGGGTCGCGACACCGACCGGGCCACCGCCGAACTTCTCGATGATCGTGCGCAGGAAGCGCCGGTCCATCTCGTCCAGGCCGCGCTCGTCGATGTCGAGACGTTGCAGGCTGTAGCGCGCCACCTCCAGGTCGACGACTCCCTGATGCTCGACCTCGGCGAAATCGCGCGCGCGGCGCAACAGCCGGTTGGCGATGCGCGGTGTCCCGCGCGCGCGGCGCGCGATCTCTTCGGCGCCCTCGCTCGTGGTCTCGATCTCCAGCAGGCGCGCCGAGCGCGCCACGATGCGCTGCAGCTCCTCCTGATTGTAATAGTCCAAGCGGATGACCAGACCGAAACGGCTACGCATCGGACCCGTGAGCATGCCGGGCCGCGTCGTCGCCCCGACCAGGGTGAACGGCTCGAGCGCCAGGCTGTAGTGACGGGCATTCGGCCCCTTGTCGACGATGAGCTCGCAGCGCCCTTCTTCCATCGCCGGATACAAATGCTCCTCGACCACGTGACTCAAGCGGTGCACCTCGTCGATGAACAGCACCTGTCCCTGCTTGAGGTGGGACAACACCGCCAGCAGATCCGCCGCGGTGGTGAACACCGGACCCGAAGTGACCTTGATGCTGGTGTCGAGCTCGCGCGCCAGGATGTGCGCCAAGGTCGTCTTGCCCAGACCGGGCGGACCGGAGAGCAGCACGTGATCCAGCGGTTCGCCGCGCCGTTTCGCCGCTTGAATGAACACGCGCAGGTTGTCTTTGACGCGCTCTTGGCCGATGTAGTCGTCCAGCGTTTCGGGGCGCAGGCGCGCCTCGCTCTGCAGCTCACCTTCCACCTGCTCCGGACTCAACAGACGCACCGGGCGCGACATACGATCCTCCGCGGCTAGCGCTGCGCTCGTTGGAGCGCGGCTTTGACGATGTCTTCCACCCGTGGGGATTCTCCCAGACGGGCGCGATCGATCTTGTCGATGGCCTCGCGCGCCGCGCGCGGGGTGAGACCGAGCGAGGCCAGAGCCAGCGTCGCTTCCTCGTAGAGAGATCCGCCGTCGACCCAGACCGTGGCCGCCGCCGGCGCCGACGCCAGCTTGCCCTGCAATTCGAGGATCAGACGCGCGGCGGTCTTGCGTCCGACGCTGGGCAACCGCACGAGATAACCCTCGTCGCCGTCGCGCACGGCACGCTCGAGCTCTTCGAGCGGCGCGCTGGAGAGCAACGTGAGCGCCATCCGCGGTCCGACGCCGTTGACGCCGAGGAGCAGCAGGAACATCGCGCGCTCGCGCTCGTGATGGAACCCGTACAAGGTCAACTGATCTTCGCGGACGTGCAAGTAGGTGACCAGCGACAGCTCTTCGCCGACACGCGGCAACAACGCCGCCGTGCGCGCCGAGACATGCAAGCCCAATCCCACCGGCCCGACATCGACGACGACCAACGGCTCTTTGCTGCGCAATCGCCCTTGCAGGTGCATGATCATCGCTCTTGTCCTCTTGCGCTCGGTCGCCGCGGGCTCGGGGCGCTCATTCGAACACGCGCAAAGGCTGGCGCGCTTGCAGCAGGCAGATGGCGGCCGCGAGCGCGTCCGAGGCGTGGTCGGAACTTTCCACGTCGTCGCCGAGGAGACGCGCCACCATGGATGCGACTTGTTGCTTGTCGGCGGCGCCGTTGCCGGTCACCGCTTTCTTCACCGCCCGCGGCTGGTACTCGATCACTTCGAGTCCGCGCGCGGCGCACGCGAGCAGGCAGACGCCGCGCGCATGTCCGAGCGCCAGCGCGGCGCGCGCGCTCCGATGGTAGAACAGATCCTCGACCGCGCAGGCTTCGGGCGACCAGCGCGCGATCAAGCGTTCGAGCTCGCCGTGCAGTTGCACCAGACGTGACGCCAAGATCCCGCTGCCGACATCGATGACGCCGCTCGCCACCCGCACCATGCGGTCGCCGTCTTCTTCGACGACACCGAAGCCCGTGTGCACGGTCCCCGGATCCAGCCCCAGCACCCGCATCGCCCCCCCGCATCCAGGGCAGCACGCCCTCATTCCACCTTCGCCATCTCCTCGGCCGAGATGTCGAAATTGGCGTAGATCTTCTGCACGTCGTCGAGATCTTCGAGCGCATCGACGAGGTGCAGCATCGACTGCGCCGGCTTGCCTTCGAGCTGCACGGTGATCGACGGCAGGCGCGAGATCTCGGCCGAGTCCACCGACACGCCGGCGGACTTGAGCTTCTCCGCCACGTGCACCAGATCCGCCGGGTCGGTGAGGACCTCGAAGAGATCGGCATCGCTGCGCACGTCCTGGGCGCCGGCTTCCAGCGCCGCCGACATCAGGGTGTCCTCGTCGAGCTGGGCGCGTTCGATGGCGATGTAGCCGGTGGTGGTGAACAGGTGCGAAACCGCGCCGGTGGCGGCGAGCTTGCCGCCCTTGCGATCGAGCACGAACCGCACCTCACCTACCGTGCGGTTGCGGTTGTCGGTGAGCGCCTCGATCAGCATCGCGACGCCGCCGGGACCATAGGCTTCGTAGACGACCTCTTCGTAGTGCACCCCCTCCAGCTCCCCGGTGCCTTTCTGGATGGCGCGCTTGATGTTCTCCGCCGGCATGTTGGCTTCCCGCGCCTTGCCGACCGCGAGGCGCAAACGCGGGTTGCCCTCCGGGTCGCCGCCGCCCAGCCGCGCCGCGACCGTGACCTCCTTGATCAGCTTGGAGAACAGCTTCGAGCGCTGCGCATCCTTGGCGCCCTTCTTGCGCTTGATCGTGCTCCATTTCGAATGCCCCGACATGGACCCACCTTCTTCAGGCTTCCGTCTGCGCCGCCGCTCGGTGCCCGGCGATGATCGTCTCCGCGATCTCGCGTGGCACCTCCTCGTAATGCGAGAACTCGCGCGTGTGCGAGGCCCGTGCCTGCGTCAGTGCCCGCAGCACCATGGCATAATCGTACAGTTGCGCCAGTGGCACCTCGGCGCGTAACAACTGTTCGTGTCCGTCCTGGTCCATGCCGAGGATGCGGCCCCGCCGCGAGGACATGTCCCCCATCACGTGACCCATGTACTCCTCCGGCACGCGCACGGCGACCCTGTAGATCGGCTCGAGCAGCACAGGCTTGGCCTTCGGGAACGCGAGCTTGAATGCCTGCGCGCCGGCGATCTTGAACGCCGCCTCCGACGAATCGACATCGTGATGCTTGCCATCGTCGACGGTGACGCGCAAGTCGACGACCGGGTAGCCGGCGACGACGCCTTCGCTCATGGCCTCGCGCACGCCCTTCTCCACCGCCGGAATGAAACGCCCGGGGATGACGCCGCCGACCACGCCGTCGACGAACTCGAACTCGGTGCCGCGCGGTCTGGGCTCGAGCACCAGGTGCACCTCACCGAACTGGCCGCGGCCGCCAGTCTGCTTCTTGTGGCGGTAACGCTCGTCGGCCTTGCCCTTGATGGTCTCGCGATAGGGCGTCTTCGGCGGTTCGGTATCGATCTCGACGTTGAACTTGCGCTTGAGCTTGGCCAAGATGATCGCCGCGTGCGTGTCGCCTTGGGTCATGAGCAACGTCTGGTGCGTCTCCGGGTGCACGACCACTCGGAAGCCGAGATCCTCTTCGTGCAAACGCTGCAACCCCCCCGCGAGCTTGTCCTCGTCGCCCTTGGTGCGCGACTTGATCGAGGTGAAAGTGAGCGGAGCGGGAATCTGCGGAGTCGGAAGCAACAGTCGGTGTGAGCGGTCGCACAGCGTCTGCCCGACATGCGTATTGCGCAGCTTCACCGCCGCACCGATCTCGCCTGCGCTCAGATCCTCGCTGTCGAGTCTCTGCTTGCCGTTGAGCAGGAACAAAGGACCGATGCGTTCGTGCTCGCCGGTGCTGGAATTGAGCACGTCCATTCCCGCGGCCAGCCGGCCGCTCCAGACACGCAAGAAGATGTAATCGCCGACGTTGGCTTCGGACAGAGCGCCGAAGGCTTGCGCCGCGAGCGGCTGCGTCGCTTCGGCGCGCCGGGTGACCGTGCTGCCGTCGGGGGCGGTGCCGGCGATCGGATCCACCTCGGTCGGGCTCGGCGAGAATCGCACCAGCACGTCCAGGAGCGTCCCGAGCCCGCGCAGATCGTTGCCCTGAGCCGGCAGCACCGGGAACACCGTGCCGTTTTCCAGGCCGCGCACCAAGCCATCGTGGAACTCGGTTTCGGTCAGCTCGCCGGTGTCGAGGAACTTCTCCACCAGCGCGTCGGAGGTTTCCGCCGCGGCATTCATCAGAGCCTCGCGTGCCGCCGTCACCGCGCCCTGCATGTCGGCGGGGGTGTCGCCTTCGCGCACGCCGTCGGGCTCGAACCAGTAGGCCTTGCCATCGGCGGCGCTCACCACGCCGCGAAACCCGGCGCCGGCTCCGATCGGCAAGAACAGCGGCACGATCTTGGGGGACAGCCTCGCCTGCAGTCGCTCCACCACCTTGTCGAAGTTGGCGTGCTCTTTGTCCATCTTGTTGACGATGACGAATCGTGGCTTGGACTGGGCGTCGAGCAAGCGCCAGGCGCTCTGCGTTCCCGGTTCGACATCCGCGTCCGCCTTGACGAACACGAGCGCGGTTTCGACGGCGCCGATGGCACCGATGCGCTCGGCGACGAAATCGTCGTATCCGGGCGTGTCGACGCAATGCAGTCGATGGCCCTTCCAATCCACCGCCACCAGCTTGGCTTTGACGGTGATGCGGCGTTCGATCTCCTCGGGAGTGAAGTCCAGATTCGAATTGCCTTCGCTGACGCGCGCCAGTCGGCTGGTTTGCCCCGAGGCGAACAACACCGCCTCGAGGAAGCTGGTCTTGCCCGTGTCCTGGTGACCCAGGAGCGCGAAGTTACGGACCTTGTCGATGGAAACTTTCTTCAAGAACGCGCCTCCTCGGCATCGAGACGCACGAGCGTTGGTGACGTGGGATCTGCGTCGCACTTCCCGGCGAATCGGTCGGCGAGTCTAGCATCGGAGGCATGGGGTGTCAACGCGAGCGGCCGCGTATGTTGCTCTCGGTGCGTGGGTTGCGTCGTCGATGTGGAACGGGACGAACGTCTCGCGCGCGCCTCAACGTCCGGCGATGGGCTCGATGCGCGGGCTGAACAAAACCGCGCTCACCGAGTCGGCGAGAGCGCGTCCAAGGTCTGCGGCCGCCGCGGTGCGCGCTTCGAAGGCGTGGAGTCGGCGTTCCTCGGCGACTTCCCACACCTCGACCTTGCCATGGAAATCCCCGGCGCTCGGCGCCAGGCTCGCCGTGACGAAGTTGCTCAAGTTGAGATTCCGAGTCGCGCGCATCCAGCGCCGCGGGTCGGATGGGAGCGGCTTGCCGAGCACGGCTTCGGCGCGTGTGCGCACCCGCTCGTCTGCCACCAACGTCAGCTCGCGCTGCGCCGCCAGGCCGCCGCGCAGGGCGGTCTCGAACGCGCGCGCCGCGTCGGCCGGCGCCGCCGCCACATCCAACGGACCCACCGCGACGCGCAAGTCCCGCGTGTGGTTGAACAGACTCGGTTCCTTCTTCGCTTGCAGGATGGCGAAGAAAACCAGCGCCGCCGCCGCCCACATTCCCGGCAGCCACAGCACGACGCCGCGCTCGAAGCACAGCAGGCGCAACCAGCGTGCGCGCGCCGGGCCGGGCCTCACTTCACCACCAGCCGCTCGAGACTGCGGATCCAAGCCGGCATGCGCGCCCACTCGGCGCGCAGCGCCGCCAAGCGCGCCGCTTCGGCCGCGTCGGCACGGCGTTCACGCAGCTTTTCCACCAGCAAAGCGAAGATCGCGACCCAGGCGAAGGCGGCGAGTGCCGCGACGATGACGATGCGCGTGCGACGCGGGAACACGCGCTCGCGGGACGGCACAGCCCAATCGAGCACGGAGATCACGTGCGTGCGATTTTCTGATTCGACCCGCGCCTGTTCCAATTGCTGCAGCAGGATCGTATACATCGTCGTCTGCACCTTGACGTCGCGCAGCAAGCGCATGTACTGCAGCGCCAGATCCGGAACATCACCAAAACGCGGGAGGATCGACTCGGTCTCGGGACCAG
This sequence comes from Candidatus Krumholzibacteriia bacterium, assembly GCA_035649435.1. GTDB lineage: Bacteria > Krumholzibacteriota > Krumholzibacteriia > DASRJW01. Next base: position 14,939 of record DASRJO010000117.1, read on the forward strand.
GCTTCGGCGCATCCAGACCCGACGGCTCGGCGCCGAGCAGATCGGAGAAGCTCTTGCGCAACACTTGCAGCTCGGCTTCCTTGCTGCGCACCTCGTGCGACCCGGGTAACGCGTGCTGCCGCACCATGCCGAGCTCCACCTCCTTGGCGAAGATCTGGCCCTGAATGGCGGCGCCGAGCTCGAGCGCACCCTGGGTCTGCGCGTCGATCTCGATCGTGCCATGGCGCAGCTGGAAATCGCGCAGGGCCTCTTCCGCCCGCGCCAGATCTGCGTTGCAACGCTCCATTTGACCGGCGACGAACTCATGCGTGTCCGCGGCGCGGGCACTGTTCAACTCCTGGATGAATAGATCCAGATTGCGCACGTGGCTGTTGGTGATCTCGGCGGCGCGCCCGGCATCGCTGTCCTCGTAACCCACGAGCAGGATGCCTTCGTCCGTGTATTTGAGAAACGTGCGCGAGCGCCACTGCTCGATGTCCTCTTCGTCGTCCTGTCCCGGCAACACCTCGCGCAGCGCGAACTCGTCGAGGATCTTCACACCCATGCGCCGGCTGCGGATGATCGAGGCGTAGAGCGTCGGCAGGAAGGGAGTCGCCTTGCCGCCCGGAATCGGCAGTTGATATTGCTGCAAGAGTGTCGACAACGACCCGAATGCCGGATTGTCCGTCGGCGGCAGGATCGACGCCTGAGCATAATAGCGCGGCGTGAGTGTGTAGGTGACGCCTGCGGCAATGCCCGCGGCGAGAAGGGTCCAGACCAGCAAAGGCCGCCGCCACCGCAACAGAATTCGCAGCAGATCGAGCATGCTCACCGGCTCTCAGCGACGACTGCGTCCAGCACGTCGAAATAGGTGGTCGCGAGCCGGTCTCGACAATAATGGCGGCGCACGAAGGTGCGCCCGTTCCGGCCCAGCGCTCCGGCCAGATCCGGATCCCGATACAAAGTGAGGATCGCCTCGGTGAGCTGTTGCGGGTCCTCCGGGCGCACGCACAGTCCCGCCCCTGCGCGCTCGACTGCCTCCCGGGCCTCGCCTTCGACCCCGAGGATGACCGGCCGCGAGCACCCCATGATCTCGAAGAGCTTGGAAGGCAGCACCTTTTCGAACAGCGGTTTGCGACGCAGCGGCACCAGCGACACGTCGGACGTCGCCAGGTAGTAGGGAATGCGCTCGCGCGGCTGGACACCGAGGAAATGCACGTTCGGCAACGCCAGCTCCTCGGCCCGTCGCATCAGGCCCTCGCGCTCGGCGCCGTCGCCGACGAACAGGAAGGCGATATCTTCCTGATCGCGCAGGCGCTCGGCACTGTCGAGGACGGTCTCCAATCCGTGCGCCAGCCCGTGCGTGCCGATGTAAGAGACGACGAACTTGCGACCGAGAGAGAGATTCTCGCGAATGCCATTGTACTTTTCCAAATCGCGAAACACTTCGCTGTCGGCACCGTTGGGGATGATGACGATCTTCTCCGGATCGACGCCGCGCCGCACCAACTCGTCCTGCGTCGATTGCGCCACGCCGACGATCCGCGTCGCGTGCCGGTACAGCATCATCTCCAGCCGTCGCAAGCTGCGCAGCACCAGGCCTTCGCGCAGCACGCCGAGCGCCGCGATCGAATCGGGCCAGAGATCACGCACTTCGAACACGAGCGGCACGCGATACAGACAGCTCGCGACCCATCCCGACAGGCCGACGAGAAACTGGGGCGAGGTCGCGACGATGACGTCGACCGGTCCGGCGCGACGCACGCCGAGCCACAACGAGCTCAGCATGAACGAGAAATAATTGAGGCTGCGCCGCCAGAAACCACGGTTGGCCGCGGCGTAGATCCACGTGCGCAGCACGCGGATGCCGTCGGTGTTTTCCTCGTAGACGAGCTTGCCGCGATAGCGCGCTGGCACGATGCCGGTCGGATGATTCGGCACGGCCGTGACGACGGTGACTTGCGCCCCGAGCTGTACCCAGCGACGGGCCAGCTCATAGGTGCGCGCCGCTGGCGCCCCCATTTCGGGAGGAAAGTACTGACTGATGAAGAGGACGCGCATCTTTCGGAGGACCCCATCTCCACGGCCGCGTTCCCACACCCGGCGTCGAACCGGCGGTTCGGCGTTGGGGGGTGCAGGCTCCGATCCCGGAAATCTCGAATGGCGGGCTGCCGCAGGCGATCCCCGCCGCACCGGGTCGATAGCGAAAGGCGCTAGGTCCTCCCTGCCGAAGCTTGGAGCTGCCCCCATCCTAAGGCGCCCCCTTTGGGGCTGGCAAGCAACTCCATTGCCAAGTTTTGCCTAGTGCACCTTGATCTGGAATCCGAGGGTCAGGAGGACGTCGTGCTGGCGCTCGGGCTGGGAAACGGACACGGCACGCCCGATGTCCCGGAAGGCGATGATCCGCCACGAGTCATCTCCGGCGAACTGATTGTCGAAATGGAAGTTATAAATGTAATCGCGGACTTCCGCACGGATCGCCAGACGCTCGGTGGCGCGAAAATAGCCGCCGAACCCGAGCACGTAGGTGACATCCCGGATGGAGTCGGTCTTGATCTCGCCTTTTTGCCTCAGGTCCATGACCTGACCGCCCACGCCCCCGAGCACGAAGGGGTGGAACGCCCGCCAGTCGCCCATGTGGTAGGCGAGGTTGACGCCGTAGCGATACATCCGTGCGTCCATCGCGGTGGTCTCGAATTGCGGCTCGACCGTGGGCTCCTCCAGCTCCTCCAACATCTGAACGACGAAGACATTGACGCCGAAGCTGCCGTCCAGCTCGATGGCCAGCCTCCGGGTCATGTTGTACGAGTAGCGCAGACCGAAGGAGAAGCCTGGATCGAGGCTGATCTCGGTACTCACGGGGTTGGCGGAGGCCTCCTCTTCGGGGGGCAATGGCTGAACGCCGAATCCAATCGGTGTCTTGCTCACCAGCAGATTGGCGTTGGAGAACGCGACCCCGAAGGATGGAATGATCGTGTGTCGACCCGGGACCAGCTGGGCGCGGACGACGGTCGGAGTGGCGAGCATCAAACAGGGAACGAGCCATCGTAGGTTCGCGCTTCGCGGCATCGGTCCGGATCCTTTCCATTCCTGCCGCACGCCAAGCCCCGGGCAGGTCCCTTTCGCACTTCTCGCGCCTGGACTGGCAGCGCGGCTCCGTAAGATGCCACACGGAGGTCGGTTGCGCAACATCACGGGGCAGACGAGATGGCACGGGTCGTGAACCGCCGGACGGCGGAGGTGACCATGGCTTTCTTCCTGGGTGTCTTCGTCGCTCTCGCTGTCCTCGCCGCTCCCTCTTCGGCGAGGTCCGATGCGACGCGCACGGCCGAGTCCGGCCTCGTTGCGAGCGTCCGCAGCCATGCCATTTCCCGTTGCGGTTGCGCTCTGCAAGGCGACCCCGAACTCAACGCGGCGGCACGAGAGTACAGCGAAATCGTCGCCAGCGGCGCGGCGCTCGACGCGCACGGGGTCTTGCGCCAGTCGTTGTCGGCGCGCGGCGTCCTCGACCCGTTTCCTTACGTGTTCTACGGCTCGGCACCGCCGGAGCGCTTTGGCGAGGTCGAAGAACGGCTGCTCGCGCAGCTGGCGCGCCTGCCGGAGGCGGAGATCCGCTTGTACACACACGTCGGGATCGGCATTCACGCGCGCACGCGCCGACGTTTTCTCACCCGCCAGGTCGAGTGGTACGTCACCGTGCTGCTGACACAGCGCGCCGTGAGCTATTCGCCTCTGCCACGCGACCCGCGACCCGGGGAGCGCTTCCTCTTCGAGGGAGAAGTGCACGCACCGTTTCGCGAGCCCCAAGTGCTCCTCACGCGTCCGGATGGCAACACCGATGTCTTGGACAACTTCGCGGTCGAACCACGACGCTTCCGCACCTACGTGTGCTTCGGGACACAGCCAGGCAACTACCAGCTCGAGATCATGGGGCGCTACGACATGGGACCGCGTGTTCTCGGCTTGGCGAGTCTGAATCTGCGCCAACCCGGTGAGCCGTCACACTACGACGTGCTCTTGACCGCCGCCCGCAGCGGGACGCTCGTCGCGAGCGCGCCGCGCGCCGCTCCGCCTCCCGCGAGCGTCGCCGACGCGACCGCGCTCCTGTTCGAGCTCGTCAACCGTGACCGCCGGCGGGCCGGCGTCCCAGTGCTGGTCGAGTATGCGCCGCTTTCCGCCGTGGCGCGATCGCATTCCGAGGACATGCGCGACCGCGGCTTCTTCGCGCATGTGTCGCCACGGACGGGGCGATTGGTCGAGCGTGCCGAGAGCGCAGGGATCGCCTACGTGCGCATCGGCGAGAACATCGCCGTCGGCCAGAACGTGCGCGAAGCACAAGAGGCGCTGATGCGCAGCCCCGGCCACCGGATGAATCTCCTCGATCCCGAGTTCACTCACTTGGGGGTGGGCATCGCGTTCGAAACCGATGCGCAAGGGCGCCAGCGCGTCTTCGTCACCGAGAACTTTCTCGTCCCGCCCTCTGACTAGGTTCTCCGACCGCCTGCGCCATCCGGATCGCCGCATTCCCCTGCACCCGGCGGCGCGCTCGATCTCGCGCCGAGATCGAGCAGCGCGCGCAGTTCGAACGGGGTCGCGACGCAAACCTCCGGGGTCGGCGGCGTGGCGCCGCGGAACCAGGTGGCGAGCACTGCCCGAGTCCCGGCGCGGCTCGCCGCTTCGAGATCGAGCCTCGAGTCCCCGACCACCAGCGTCTCGCGCGGCGCGCAGTGCAATTGCGCCAAGAGCTGCAGAATGCCATCGGGCTCGGGCTTGGGCGGCGCCATGTCACCGGTCACGACGGCGTCGAAGCAGCACCCGAGGTCCAATGCCGCGAGCAGCAGCCGGGTCGAATCGCTGCCGCGGCCAGTGAACAGTGCCGTCGCAACGGCAGCGCGCCGGCAATCGCCGAGCAAGCTGCGGATCTCCGCAGGCACCATCACCATGTGCACGTGGTCGGCGTAGTAGCGCTGCAAGCGGGCATAGGCCGCGTCGGCGTTGCGTGCTCCGACCAGCCCGGCGAGAATGACACGCTCGTCCGGACCGAAGCGCGCGTAGATCGTCGCATCGTCCGGCGCGACATCGAAGGGGGCGCAGGCATGGCGGATGGCAGCGAAGGTGTAGGGATGCGAGTCGATGACGGTGCCATCCAGATCGAGGATCAGGCAACGGAAGGTCGGCATGGGCTCAGGAGCTCGCCACGTGATCGTTGCCGCCCGCACGGTCGAGGAGCAGCCGGCTCACGACCTCGCCGCCCAGGAGATGGCGCGTGAAGATTTCGTCCACGTCCGCGAGCGTCACGTGGCCGTACCAAACGGCTTCGGGATAGACGACGATCGTGATGCCGTTCTCGCATTGATCGAGACAACCGGACTTGTTGGCGCGCACTCGATCCTGCAACCCATGTTCGTGGATGAGACGCTTCAGGCGGGCGCGCACGGCGGCGGAACCCTTGGCGAGGCAACAGCCGCGCGGATGGCCCTCGGCGCGCTCGTTCTCGCACACGAAGACATGGCGTTCGTAATTCGGCATGTGCCTCCTTCACCGCTTCGAGCATAGCACGCTGCCGCACGCACGCGCCGCGTTGCCCACACGATCGTGCGCGCACTTTTGCATGCGCCGCATTAAACTCCGGCCATGACTTGGATCCTCGGCATCCTGGCTCTCGTCGTCGCCGTGCTCTGGCTCGGCGAACGCTGGCTGCGCACGGCGCCGGCGCCGATGGCAGAGGCCCCGGCCGAGGACGACTTGGGCGCCGTGACCGCGGAGGGCGACTCGCTCGACCTGCACGGCGTTCCGCCACGCGAGGTCGCCGAGTGCGTCGACGCCTTCGTCGAGCAAGCGGTCGCGAATGGGACGCGCTGGGTGCGCATCGTGCACGGCAAGGGCATCGGCGTCCGGCGCCGGCAGGTCCGCGCGCTGCTGGCGGCGGATCCACGTGTCGTGGCCTACGGCGACGCGCCGCCGCCCAGCGCTTGGGGCGCCACGATCGCCGAGCTCGATGGCACGAGTGGCGCGGTTGAACCTCCTGCGACTTCCGGCTAGGGTGGCGGTCCTCGGTGCGCGCCTGTCGACGCACCATGCATCCCGAGGAGGTGGCGTGAGCCTAGCGAGAGCCGTGGCGTGGAACTCGCTGGT
>DASRJO010000118.1:0-9759 GCA_035649435.1 Candidatus Krumholzibacteriia bacterium
TGGCCAGGTGCGTCAGTCGCGCAGGAACCGGTCCATGAAGTTGGCGTAGGAAAGCTCCGCCGTGCCGAACCAGCGCAAGGAGTCCTGGCGCGATTGCCGCCAGTGCTCGTAGACACGGCGATACGCCGCGTCCTTGCTTGCCTCCTCCTCGAGCAAATCACGTGACGCCGTCGCGGCCGCTTGCATGAGGTCGTCGGGGAACGGCCGCAGCTGCACGCCGTTCTCCAGCAGACGCGACAGCGCCGGCGGATTGAGCACGTCGTAACGCGCCTGCATCCCGACCGCGGCTTCCCTCGCCGCGCTCGTGAAGATTTCCTGGTAGAGCAGCGGCAGCTTGGCCCACGCATCGCGATTGACGTAGAAGGAGAGGTTGGAGCCCGGCTCCCACCATCCCGGATAGTAGTAATACTTCGCCACCTTGTGGAACCCGAGCCGTTCGTCGTCGTAAGGACCGACCCATTCGGTTGCATCGATGGCGCCGCGTTCGAGCGCCGGGTAGATGTCGCCGCCGGCGAGCACTTGCACCGTCGCCCCCAGGCGGTCCATCACCTGGCCCCCGAGGCCCGGAATCCGGATTTTGAAGCCCGCGAGATCCCCGAGCCCATGCAGCTCGCGTTTGAACCAGCCACCCATCTGCGTGCCGGTGTTGCCGGCGGGAAAGACCTGAATGTTGAAGTCCGCGAACAGCTCGTTCATGAGTTGCAATCCGCCGCCTTCCTGCAACCAGGCCGTTTGCTGGCGCGAGGTCATGCCGAATGGCACGGCCGCATCGAACGCGAGCGCCGGATTCTTGCCCACATAGTAATAACTCGCCGTTTGCCCCATTTGTACCGCGCCCTGCTGCACGGCGTCCATCACCTGCAGACCTTGGACGATCTCGCCGGCCGGGTAAGCACGAATCTGGAAACGGCCCTCCGAAAGCGCGAGCACGCGCGCCGCCAAGGTTTCGCAGCTGCCGTAGAGCGTGTCGAGCGAACGCGGAAAGCTCGAGGCGAGCCGCCACATCACCGTGGGATGCGTGATCGCGGCGGGGGCTTCCGCCTTCGGCGCGCAGCCCGCGGCGATCGCGCCCAGGCTTCCTGCACCCACCACCGCTTGTGCCGCCTTGGCGAGGAAATCCCGGCGCTCGAGGACAGGCAGGTCGCGTTCTTTGCGCACGGCCGGGACCTCCAAGGCTCAGCGTTTCTGCACGAGTGTGTAGGTGCCGAACAAATCGTTGTCGAGATTCATATCGGCATCCCAGCCCAGCAGCTTCCCCATCTGCCGCGCAGCCTGTGTATCGTCCTGGTCGAAAGCGAGAACCTTGAACCCGGCGCTCTCGAAGGTCGCGCGCGCGAACGGCGATCTTCCATCGGACCACGGCTTGTACTTCTCCTCCGGCTTGGAGGGGGCGGGGCTCAGGTTGTAGATCAACATGAAACCACCCGGCGCGAGCAACGCATGCACTGCCCGCACGAACGTGGCGTCGTCCACTTCCAGGTGAACGAGCTGGCGCGGGTCTGCTTCGCGTTCCGGATGTACGTAGCCGCGCTTGAGCGTGTTCTTCGACACGAAGAGGGAGTATCCCGTGCCGGCGGCATCGACGATCTTCGCATCGGCGGGGAACTTGCCGAAGAGCAGACGCAGATGGCCAGCCTCGCCGGGCGCTGCGGCCTTGGATCGCGCGATGGAACCCGTGTCGCTCGGGTCGGCGTACAGCTTCTCCAGCATGCGGTCGACCTCGATGCCGGTGACTGTCGCACCGAGGCTCGCGAGCAGGCGCAGTTGTCCGATCGACCCGAAACCGAAGTCGAGCACCTTCTTGCCGTCCACCCCCGACAACCCGGCGGCGCCCGCCAAGTCCAGTGCACGGACCGCAGCGAGTGGCGTTCCATAGCGTGTGGTGTAGTAGAAACGCTCGTCCAGCTCGCGGCGCTCGTATCCGGCGAGCGCTTCGGGCGGGCGCTGCTCCGCTTCCGCCGCGCTCAGCGCCTCGCGCGTCTCGCGGTTGGTATGCACGACGCGCAGGCCGGGAATGGTTGGCAGGTCGGGAACTGCAGCGAGGAATTGCTTGGCGAGCGCGCTGCGCACGAAGGGTTCGAGCTTTACCGCTTCGGCACGCAAGCTCGCGAGCGCTCCCGGCTCTGGAGCGGGCGCATTCTGGCCGCGCACCCATGTCGCGAGGCACATCGCGACGAGCATCGCCCCGATTGCGAATCGGTTCATCACGACTCCATTCTCTCGCGCCACGCATCCCAATAGAGCCACGCCGCGAGTCCCACGAACACGACGAGGCCCAGCCAATTCCCCCACGCTCCGAGCCAATGCCCGAACGTCCCGGCTTGCGTCAGATCCGGAACCAGCGTCACTTGCGCCGAATCTTCGATGAAGCGCAGCAACGCGGCCAACACACCCACCAGCGCACCGCCGGCGATGAGGCCGCTCGCCACCAAGGTGCCTTTGTCGTGGCGTGCCTTGGCGAGGTCACCGTCCTTCGACGAGCGCCGCAGGAGCCAAGCCACCGCGGCGCCGAGGACGAGCGGCGAGTTGAGCTCCATCGGCAAGTACATGCCGAGCGCGAAGGCGAGACCGGACACGGCGCACATCTCGCTTGCCACGGCGAATACGGCGCCGATGCCGTAGAAAAACCACGGCGCATCCCCGCTCCCCATCACACCGCGCAGTACGGCCGCCATCGCGTTCGGCTGCGGTGCCGGCAACGGATTGGCGTGCTCCGGGCTCGGCGCGAAGCCGTAGACGCGCGCCATCAGCAAGATCACCGCCGTCGTCGCCGCCGACGCCAGCGCGGCTCCGGCGAGGTTGCCGATCTCGATGCGCCTGGGTGTCGCGCCCAGCCAGTAACCGATCTTGTACTGCGTCACCAGCGAACCGCTCATCGACAGCGCCGTGCACACGACGCCCCCGATGAGGAGGACCTGCAGCATCCCGCTCGGCCCGCTGAGCCCGAGTGACGAAAGCACCACCGCCGTGATGATGAGGGTGGTCAAGGTCATGCCCGAGATCGGCGTGATCGAGATCATGGCGATGGCCCAGGCCGAAACCGCCGCGAACAGGAATGCGATCACCAAGGTCAACAGCGCCGAAACCGCCGCCAGGCCGGTGGCATTCACCTCCGACGCGAGCACCGAAAAACGGAAGTACAAGAAGACGAGAATCCCCGTCCCGATCATCCCGAGCAGGTTGACCGACATCGGCAGTGCCTTGTCGGTGCGCACCGTCGCCGCAGCCTGGCCTTGGTGGCGTTTGCTCATGCGCGCCACTTCGCCGAACGCCTGGCGGGTGGCTTGCACGATGACGGGTGAGAGCTTGAGGATCGAGATCAGACCGGCGGCAAAGATGCCGCCGATGCCGATTGGGCGCACGTACTCGAAGAAGATGTCGTCTGCCGGCATGGAGGCGAGCGGGGCATGGCCCTCGACGAGGGCGCCGGGAATGTGCTGGCCGAGGAAGGCGAACAGCGGCACCAGGACGAAGAACGACACCATCGAGCCCGCCATGATGATGGCTGCGTAATCGAGACCCATGATGTAACCCAGCCCAAGCACCGCCGCCGATGTGTTGAGCATGAACACCGCCTTGAACTTCTGCGTGAACCCGGCCAACGAACCAATGGCCGCGGTGGAAAAGTTCTCGGCCCAGGCGTGCATCGAAGGTCCGAGGAAGTCGAATACCGCGGCCACTAGCGCCGAGTAGGTGAGCACGAAAGCGCTCCTGCCGCCACGCTTGCCAGCGACCAGGATCTCGGTCGTCGCGCGCGCCTCGGGGTACGGCAGCTTGCCGTGCAGGTCGCGCACGAAGTAGCGCCGGAAGGGTGCGAGGAAAAACACGCCGAGGATGGCGCCCAAGAACGGCACGAGAAAGATTTGGAAGTACGAGGACCTGCCCTCGAGCCCGAGGATGTAGATGGCCGGCATCGTGAACACCGAGCCACCGGCGACGATGCCCGACGTGGCGCCGAAGGCCAGGACGTTGACGTTCTCGAGCAGCGTCGATGCGCGCGACTTCATGAAGCGAACCGCAACGACCGAAAAGCCGACCGCGAGGATCGAGATGGGGATGGCCGATTCGATGCCCTGGCCAAGCTTGAGTGCGATGTATGTCGCCGCTGCCGAAAACACCACCGACCACAAAAGGCCCTGGGTCACCGAGCGCCATGTCACTTCGGCGACGGTGGAATCGGCATGCACGACCGGCGCGTAGGTTTCGCCGGCTTCCAGCTCGCGGAACGCGTTCTCGGGCAGTCGCACTTCTGCGGATTCGGCCGGCGCGGACAGGCCGGGAGCGTTGCGTGTTGGCACCGGCCGTGGGCGGGGCATGCGCTTCGACCTCCACATCGGACGTGAGTGACGCGGCATGGTACACACGCCGGCGCACCAAAGGAAATGCCCCGCGCCATCTCGGCGCGGGGCACTTCGTCAACTCCCGTTGTGGGCGTCGTTCCTACCAGCGTTCGCGACGGTCGCGGCCGCCGCCGCCGCCGCCGCCACCACCGAACCCGCCGCGGCCACCGCCGCCGCCGCCACCGCCACCGCGCGGGCCGCGCTCTTGCGCCTCGTTCACCCGCAGATCGCGTCCTTTCATGTCGTAGCCGTTGAGGGCTTCGATTGCAGCCGCTGCCGCGTCGTCGTCGATTTCTACGAATCCGAACCCGCGTGGCCGGCCCGTTTCGCGATCATTGATCAGTGCCACCGAGTGCACTGTCCCATGCCTGGAGAACAATTCCATGATCTCGGCTTCCGTGGCACTGAAGGGCAGGTTGCCCACATAGAGCTTCTTCACGATCTTCAACTCTCCCAAATACCGGCAATCCGGTAAATCACGAGCGAGGAGACCCCGGCACATCCGGGAAGACGCCGTCGCTCTTCCAAAGCGGCTTCCGGTCGTTCACCGGTCACCGATCCCTCGACCGTCGAGGGAATCCGGAGAATAGCACGGGTCCATTCCGACCGAAAGTCGGCCCGGGACCGGGGACCCTTCCGGGGTCCGTTCCCCCGTTTTGAAGTCCCTCTGGCCCGTAGGGGGTTGCCGGATTCTTCGCCAAGCGCGAATGCGATGGCTCCAGCTTCGGCTTTTGCTCGCCCCTAGGCCCTATGGACACGTAGCATCTCTTGGGCCGCCACGTCGGGCCAAGCGGCAGCGCCGTGGAAGTCGCATCCGATGCGATGGGTCGTGTAGCGCTCGGTTTTCGCGCGCGAGGATGCTCATTCGGGACGGGAGGGTGGTCATGTCGAGAACGGTGTGTGGAATCTTGGTCGCCGCGTCGTTGTGGGTTGCTGGTGGCGCGCAGGCGCAGGCACCGACACCTGGTGTGGGAATCGAGTTCGAGCCTTATGTGGGGGCTTTCCTGCCACTGACCGATTTGGTCGGCGACGACGTGGGTGGCGTTCAGGTCACCGCTAGCCAGAAGGAAGGCTTCGCTCTCGGCGGACGAATGTTGTTCAAGCTCGGCGGCGCGATGGGCATCGAGATCAACGGGCTGTATGCGATCAGCGATGTGGAAAACGAAACCGGCGCGACGAGTGCGACGGAGGACGCCTACGCCTGGACCGTCGACGGGCGCCTCCACCTCTCGCTCCTTCCCGGCCCCATCAGCATTCATGGCACGGGCGGCGTGGCGATGATTGGCCATGGCGGCGACGGCTGGGAGCAAGTCGTCTCCGGCGAGCTGGATGTGGCAGGTGTCCTCGGAGCGGGTGTCAAGTTCGGGCTCGGCCCACTCACGTTGCGTGGGGACGCGGACGTGTACATCTACTCGGCGCAGCTCACGATCGCGACTCCGGGATCACCTGGATCCGAAATCGAAGCAGCCAGCGAGGTGCAAACGGACCTGGTCATCTCGGCCGGCCTCGTTCTGTCCTACTAGGGAGCCGAATGGCGCCGGAGCTCAGGCCGAGCGCGGCACGTCGTGCTCGCGACCCGAGAGGCCTTCGATGGCGCGGGTCGCGGCCTGCATCGCCGAGTCGATGTGGGATTCGGTGCCGGACATCATGAGCCGCCCGAATGCGCCATAGGGCTGTACGTGCACGAGCTTGACCGAGGCGGCTTTCTCCGCTTCGTTGGCTGCGAACACGACATAGGCCGCGGGCACCGTCTCGAGGATGAGAAGCGACTCGCCCGGGATGATCATCGAGCCTTCGCGATTGCGGTTGATCACCTGCGCGTGCATGGGCTCGATGGCCCGGATGACCTGGTGTGAGACGACGGCGGGCTTCAGACGGTCGGCTTCCTCCATCTCGAGGAAAGCGAGCACGGCACGCCCCGCTTGCCGCACCTCGCCCTGATCCCGATCGTGCAGCTCGAGGATGCCGAAGGCGCGTTCGACCACCTGGTTGGCCGGTTGCACGCGCGTGGCCTTGAGGCAGATGTCGGTGATCTGATTGATGGCGATGCCCGGGGCGATCTCGATCCACAGCGACGCCATGTCCTTGACCGGCGGGAATCCGCGACCGGTGACGCCGAGAAGTGCGGCGAGCTGGGGCTGCAAGCTGTCGAGGAACACGTACGTGCGCAACGTGATCGAATCTCGGGCCATCGTCTACTCCCTCCCGCGGTCACTCTGGGTGCGTGCCGGAGTGTGGCGGCAATGCTTCCAGAAGTCCAGGAGGACCGCGAAATCCAAGCCCGGTCGATCGCGAGTCAGCGCCTCCCCCACACGGATCGGCGGATCAGGCGGAGCGCTGACCCATCTCGACAGCGATGCGTTCGAGACGCGCGATGCGGTCGGCGGTGTTCGGGTGGGTGGAGAAGAGGCTCGCGAGCGCGCGCCCACGCAGCGGGTTGACGATGAATTGGTGCGCCGTGGCCTCGTTGGCCATGCGCATGGGGGCTGCGCTCGCGCCTCGCTCCAGCTTCGCGAGCGCCGAGGCCAGCGCCAGCGGCTTGCCACAAAGCGTGGCGCCCGACCTGTCCGCCGCGAACTCGCGCGTGCGTGAAATCGCCATCTGCACCACCACGGCGGCAATCGGTGCCAGAATCGCGACCAAGAGCATGGCCAGCGGGTTGCCGCCGCGGTCGCGGTCGCGCCCGCCCATCATCGCGCCCCACATCGCCGCTCGCGACAGCATGGTGATGGCGCCGGCCACCGTCGCCACGACCGAGCTGATCAGGATGTCGCGGTTGCGAACGTGGCCGAGCTCGTGAGCCAGAACACCCTCCAGCTCGTCGCTGCTCAACAGGCGGAGGATGCCCTCGGTCACTGCGACGACGGCGTGCTGCGGGCTGCGACCCGTGGCGAATGCGTTCGGTGATTCACTCGGGATCAGGTACAGGCGGGGCATCGGGATCCCGGCTCGTTCGCACAGACGCCGCACCACCGCGTACAGCTGCGGCGCTTGCGCCTCCGCTACCGGCTTGGCGCGGTACATCGCGAGCACCATCTTGTCCGAGAACCAGTAAGCGAAGAAATTCATCACGCCCGCGATCACGAGGAACAGCCACGCGCCCTGTGGCCCAGCCAAGGCATCCCCGATCCAGACGAGCAAGAGGGTTAGAACGGTGAGCAGAAAAGTCGTTTTGAACAGATTCATCGCTTGCTCCAAAGAATGGCCGCATTTTCGAGGGGGGCTCGAGGTCGTGACGTGTTGCGAGGCGGGCCTGGCACTGGACCCCGGGTCCACTCTCCCCGATCGGACCCCGGAGCACTGAGTATTGGGACTCGGGAGAGGGGGGTCAAGCAGCCGAGGCCGAGCCCAAGCCCCGAATCAAGACTTAAGACAATATTTTAAAATAGCTTATGACTCTCCGCGCTGGCGTGCACGACCCCGGCCGGGGACCGACCTGACGCTTCGATGCCCGCTTCTCGGGCCCATCAGGAGCTCGGGTGACCCTGGTCAGTCCTCGGCGACCTCGGCAGTGGAATAGTCATCGTAGTAGGACTGGAGGCCGAAGGCGTAGCCGTCCTCGAGCGGCTCGGTCAGCTCGTCGAACTGCTCGTCGACGACCTTCCCGTTCAGGAGAATGCGCCAGGTCAGCTGATCTCCGACCTTCGGCTCCACAGCGGTGAAGTCGATGTAGCCGCCAGCCCCACGCGGAACATCGATCGTCCACGAGTACGGGCCTGGCTCGAGCTCTTCGGACGCATCGAGCTCGTCCTCGTCGGTCGAGAAGGAAATTGCGAAGCGGGTCGGACAGGTGGAGCGCACCTCGATCGTCATCTGGCCGGCGCCGCCACCCCAGACCGACGTCGGGATTCCGTCCGTTGTCTCGGAGTCGGAGTTCCAGCCGCGGATCGTATACCAGACGTAGGTCACTGCGATCGACAGCGCCATCATGAGCAATCGCTTGAGCAGCCGGTTCATGGTCGCCTCCTTTCGATGTCGGAGGCGCATGGCAAACTCGGTGCCATATCAATGTGAGCGCTGTTCGAGCGCGTGGATCCGCGCCTGCACTCGGCTCGCGTCGAGCTCCGGCGGCGCACCCGAGTGCTGCGGTGCGGCGATCATCTGCAATACCTGCCGGTAGCCCACGAGGGCCGCATCGATCGACCCCATCTGCTCCAGGCAGCCTGCGCGGATGTACTGCGCGCTCACGTGCGCCGGCTCGCGCGCCAGGACGAGCTCGCACTCCGCCAGCGCCTCTTCGAAGCGGCGCTGCCGCGCGAGCACGCGCGCCAGACTGTAGCGTGACGGGACATCGTTCGGCTCGTAGCCGAGAAACGTTCGCAGGTTCGATTCCGCTTCCGCGTACTTTTCCTGTTTGTAAAGGATCTCCACCAGTTTTGCCCGCGCCCAGGGCGCAGCGGGATACTGGCGCAGCGCCGTTTCGAAATGCTGCTTGGCCGCCTCATCCTCACCGCGGCCCAAGAGCGCATTGCCCATGTTGTAGTGCACGCGATAGGAGTTGCTGCCGGCACGCAACGCCGCCGACCACAAGGCTTCCTCGTTGCGCCAGTCGCGATTCCGCCACATCGTCCGCGCCGCGCCGGCGCCGGCCAAGAGCGCGAAGGTGACGAGAGGAACCCACGGGCTTCGTCCCCGCACCGATTCCATCCACTTCGCGAACCCGAGTGCGCCCAGCAGACAGACACCGAAGGACGGCACCAAAAGATAGCGGTCGGCGACGAAGAAATGCGTGAGCGGCACCAGGTTCGATGCCGGAGCGTAGAGCAGCAGCGTCCAGGCCAAGGCCGCGAACACGCTGGATTTGACGCGCCTGTACGCGACGAATGCTGCCGTGAGGCACGCCACAACGGCGAGCAACCCCGTCAGGGCGCCGGGGGCGAACAGGCCACGCTGGATCGGTGTGTCGTAATCGACGGAAAGCCGCAGGGGGAAGACGAGGAGTCGGATCACGTCGAGGAAGGATCTGGCGCTCGTTGCCAGGACTTGGGCGTACGTCGTGAGCTTCCCCTCCGTGATCTTGACGATCGCTTCCGAGCCGAAGCGCGTCCACAGGGAGCCGCCACCCTCCGGCGTGTGCAAGGTTCGATTGAAAAAGGGAATGGCGATGGCGCCGAGCACGAGCAACGGCATGAGCCGCAGCGCCGCACGGCGTGCGGCGCCGAATCGAGCACGGGCTCCGCGGCCTGCGCGGAAATCACTGGCGCGACTGTCGCCGCCGAGACCCAACCAATCCACGAGAAAGAGAAACGGCAGGAGCCCGATCACCGCGACCTCCTTGGACAAGAGCCCGAGGAGGAAGCAGACCGCCGCCGTCACATTGCGCACGACGGCAGAACGCACCGTCATCCACACGAGCAAGGTCGACGCGGCGAAGATCATCGCCAGGATGTCCTTGCGAAACGAAATGGAGGCGACGGCT
>DASRJO010000119.1:0-23751 GCA_035649435.1 Candidatus Krumholzibacteriia bacterium
GGCGGTGAGGATGCCGCTGCGGTGACGCCGCTGGCCCCCCTGCCCGACCCGCCCGCACCGCCCGGCAGTCGCTGAGGTGCGTCTTCTCGTCGGGATCCTGCGCGAGCAGATCCGAGCGCATGTGGTCAGCCCGAGCGGAACCAGCGGGCGAGGAATCCCTTTTTCTCGGGCGACTCCGACTTGACGAATTCTTCGAAGGTGGAGGCGAACAGGCGCGGTTCGTTCTCCGTGCTGATGTAATGGCGATTCGACAGCTCTTCGAGCACATGCTTCAACGCGTCGGGGATGCTCTTCTTGCCGGCAACGCGCCGGAACAGGCTGCGCTCGTCGTCGTCGAAACCTTCCCACATGTGGCGATAATGGAAGCGCGCCTCTTGCGAGAAGCGGCGGCCGATGTCGGAGAAATCAGGGGCTTCGGTCCCATGCTCTTCCATGGATTCGAGCGTATGGCAGCATGCCATCTGCAGGAAGAAGGGAAACAGCCCGGCCATGCCGAGGATCGGCTCGGCGAAAGGCGCCAGCGGGCGGCCGACGTTTTGAGACGGCACACGGATCAGTTCGAGCGCTTCTTCGGGACGAAACACCGACAGCCGCATCGTCGAGAAAATATTGAAGAACGGTGAATCCGAGATCTGCTTGTTGTGGCACAGAGCCTGGAGATCCCGTGCCGACGAGGTGAGATAGGCCACATTGTAGTGGTTGGCCAGGAAGCGCAGGAAGGAGAAGAACTCCAGCCCGAAGTTGGCGTTGCCCGTGATGCGTTCGAACTCGTCGAGAAGGATCGCCAGGCGCATTCCGGCCGCATCCAGCCGCTCGACCATGGCGCGGATGCCATCCAGATCGTGCCGGCAATCGCTCAGATCGACGCGCCCGTGCAGCTCCAGGCTCGCCATCGACAGCAGCGCCCCGACGAAGCGCTCCATGGTGAGATCCTTTTCCTGCTGCAGATCCATGAACACCATGATCATGTGCTCGGGCTCGTCCAGGAACTCCTGCCGGTTCGGTCGCATGTACACGTAGTTGAGCAGTGAGGATTTGCCGATCTTGCGATCTCCGACCACGGAGACCGAGCCGGGTGGCGTCGCGTTCAATCGCGCATAGATCCGCTTCACTTCCTGACCCCGACCGAAGAAATCGCTGCGTTTCCGGATCATGACCCGGTTGAGGTACGGGTTGCGCGAGGTGCGGCTGGAACGCCCCGGCGGCAACGTCTCCAGTCGATCGAGCTTGCTCGTGTCGAGGTCTGCGGTGACGAGGACTTCGTTCAGGATCTTTTCCACCGACTGCAGATCGCGCGGGCGCTGTTCCGGATCCTTTTGCAAGCACTGGTGCACCAGCCGCAAGAGCTGTGGTGGAAGGCCCGGAGAGCGGTTTTCCAGCGGTTCCGGGTCGCGGTGCACGACGTTGTAGAGCACGGACATGTAGTGCTCGGCGTGGAATGGGTTCACGCCTCCCAGCATCTCGTAGAGCACCACCCCGAACGCGAACACATCGGCGGCCACGCTCACCTTGCGGCTCTCGATCTGCTCGGGCGCGATGTATCCCACCGTGCCGACGACGTACTGCTCCTGATTGCCGTAGGACATCTGGCGCAGGTCTTTGGCCAGTCCCAAGTCGAACACTTTGACGATGTCGCCGCCGACAATGATGTTCTTGGTGGAAAGGTCGCGATGGATGACACCGAGCGCATGAATCGCGTGCAACCCGCGCGCCACCTGGACCATGATCTCCACCGTGCGCCGGACCGAGGGCAGCGGCGGCGTCTCGAGAATCTGCTTCAGCGTGCGACCGACGAGCAGCTCCATCACCAGATAGGGTTTGGCTTCATACTTCCCGAGCCAGTGGATCTGCACCACGTTCGGATGATTGAGTGCTGCAAGCAGCCGCGCTTCGCCGAGGAAACGCTCCAGATCCTTGTCCCCTGTGACTTCCGTATTCAGCATCTTGAGCGCCACGTCTCGGTGCAGGGAGAGCTGGCGGGCCTGATACACGGTGCCGAACGCGCCGCGCCCCAGCAGACTCTTGATCTCGTATTCGTCGTCGATCGTCGTGCCGAGCATCACGATCCCCCGAGTGGTTCACGGCGAGTGACTTCCTTGCGCGTGTAGTCGAACACGAGTCGATGGCCCGAGATCACTTCGACCTCCACCTCGAGATTCGTGCCGTCCTGCATCTGCACGTAGAGCTGGTGCACACCGGGTCGCAGGCTCGGCAGCTTGTAGTGCTGAACGTCCGTGGCCACGCGCTGCCCGTCGACGCGTATCTGCCGCGCATAGACGTCGCCGACTATGACGAGCTCGCCGAGGGGCTCTTCACGCAAGCTGAACACCACGCGCTGGGTTTTCCCCGTGACCTGCACGGTCGAATCGACCGCCACGTGTCCCTCCAAGGATGCGTGGATCCGATGCGCTCCCGCCGCCAAGGAACGCACGAGCGGCTGCGCCAACGTGGTGCGCTCGGCGGGTCGGCCCTCGATGTCGATGGACGCGCCCTCGGGGTGCGACAAGACCGTCACTTCCACCAGCGCTTCGGCGAGAGCGAGATGCAAGCCCAGTGTGCTGTCGGCCAACACGCGCACCGACTTCTCCACTGCATCCCGGCCGGCGAGCGCCGCTCGCACCGTGTAGGTCTTGGCCGCGGGCAGGCGCAGCAGCAGCCGATTTCCCGCTCCCGGAGACTGGCCGCGGGGTTCCCCGTCGACGAAGACATCCGCTCCCGCCGGCGTCGTCGTGATCGCGAGCTCTCCAAAAACCGGGCGCAACGAGAGGGCGATGTCGATGGCTCTGCCCTCGACCGGCCGAACGACGAAGCTGGAATCGGCGTAGCCTTCGGCGACCACACGCACTTGTTGATCCACCCCGACGGGAAGTGAACCGATCCAGCTTTCGCCAACCCCGCCGGTGGCGCGACCATTCAAATAGAGGCGCGCTTGCTCGGGGATGCGGATCGTGACCTCGCCGTGCTCGGCAAGAATCGCCGGCGGTGGCACCGGAGGGATCCTCTGCCGGTCGGTGCGCCGTGCCAGGTCGAACCACCCGATGACGGCGACGACGCCGACCAGCAAAACGGCCAGTGCCACACGACCGGGTGTGGTCAGCCGGCGGACCGGCGCGCGCTTGATCCCCAGCTCGCGCGTGACCTGCCACACAGAGTGCATCACCCGAATCCAACGCCGCCAGATGTCCATGCGGAAGGAATAGTGCGGCGGCAGGTCGTGGCTCTTGCCGAGCAGTTCCTTGGCGAACAAGTTTTCGAGCGCCGTGGCCATGCGCGCGACATCCAGATCGACCGGGTACTTGCGGCTCGCGCGCAGCGCCGTGATCTGCTCCACCGTGGCCCGATCGTCGGCATCGGCGAGCTGCTCGGCCAGTAGTGCGAGCACGATCTTTTCATCACGCTCCAGGCTCTCCCACAGGAACACCATCTGCGGCAGCGCGTTGCTCACCACGTCGCGAACCACGGACTCCAGGATCCCGGGTGTCGCGACCGAGGTCTGGGCTTCGTTGAGATGATCCACCAGTCGCTGGCAGATGGCCTGGGTGTAGAAGGGCTGGCCCGCCGTCAGCCGGTAGATCGTTTCCTCGGTCCCCTCGGCGTAGCGGACGCGACCGGCGACAGGCTCACGAATGAGCCGCAGCGCATCCTCGTGCTGCAGGTAGCTGATCGCGCGGTGCAGCGAGCGGCCGAGCAAGCGCCAGTACGGACGCTGGCGCTTCTCCAGGTGCTGCGATCCGGTGAAGACGAAATAGACGTCGTGCTGCTCCATCAGATGGGCGAAGATGTTCAGCATGTCTTCGGTGAGCGCCCCCGCATCGATCTTGTTCTCGAACAACTCGTACTCGTCGAACATGAGAACCGGTGTCTTGTTCGGAGCCGCAGCTCGCACCTGTCGCACGAATTCGAGGAACACCGCGGAGGGCTTGCCGCCAGTGGTGAAGTCCGGAACGGAAACCGCCGTGCCGCGCGCGCGCATGGCGGCGGCGATTTCGGCCGCGACCCGTGTCAGAAAATCGCTTTCGTCACGGATCGCCATCGACTGCATGTCGATCAAGATCGGAATGAAGTCGCCGCCGAGTCGGCCTTCGAGGATCTGGAACAGGATCGAAGTTTTGCCGCTGCGGCGCTCGCCACAGAAGACCAGCAGTCCGCCGCGCTCGCCACCCACGAAGCGCTTGCGGGCGAACTCGAACTCGGCTTCGCGTCCGAAGAACATCGTGGGCTCGCGCACGGGATTGCCCACGATGTAGGGATTGGCGATCTCTGCGAAGCCACCCTGGCGCT
Organism: Candidatus Krumholzibacteriia bacterium; assembly: GCA_035649435.1. Classification (GTDB taxonomy): domain Bacteria; phylum Krumholzibacteriota; class Krumholzibacteriia; genus DASRJW01. The sequence continues at coordinate 4,282 of DASRJO010000119.1, forward strand.
CGTCGTTCATGCGCGGATCTCCGAACGACCTGGGAAGCCCCCGTGCGACTCGGGCGCCTCCTGCAGGCGGCGGCACCTACGGTAGGTTCTCGAGCAACACGATGTCGGAACTGATGGTCCCGCGTTGGGCGATGAGAGCCCGGCCGCCCGGTACCCAATCGAAATTGAAGAGCGACACGTCATCATCGGTGAAGGCAGCCACCGTCGTGCGCTCGCCGCCATCGAGCGGCACCCGCTGCACGACCCAGGCGCCCTCCGATTGATCGACGAACGAGAGTTCCTTGCCATCGGGTGTCCAGTGCAGACTGAACAACGTCCAGCGACTGCGCGGCAGGATCGGAAGCTTGCTGACCTCGCCGCCGTCTGCCGGAAAGAGTCCGACTGCGATTTCCCGTGTCGCCCGTTGTGGTTGCAACCAAGTGGCGATGGTGCTCCCGTCGGGTGACCAACGTGTCAGCATCATGGCGATCTCGATCCGGCTCAGGAAAATGGGATCTCCACCTGCGGCGGGAATCTTGCACAGGAAGGAGCTGTCCGCGATCGATGCAATGTAAGCGATCCACTTGCCGTCCGGAGACCACGTAGGCCCGTAATTGGTCGTGCCTTGCTTGGTCAGCTGGCGCGAGTTGTGTCCATCCGCGTCCACGATCCACACTTGAAGGTCGCCCTCGCTCTCGGACGCGAATGCGAGCTGGCGGCCATCGGGAGACCAGCACTGACCGAAGTCCTGCGCCGCGCCGAACGTCAGCTGACGAAGATTGGCTCCATCCACGTCCATCGACCATAGGTCCATGTGGCCGCTCGCTTCGGAAACCAACGCGATCGTCTTGCCATCGGGCGCCACCTGCGGCCAGCCTTGCAGGACGGTGCCGCGCGTGATCTGACGGGCACGAGTGCCATTTTCCGCAGGTGTGCCTTCCAGCGGTACGTGCCAGAGTTGCGCGGCGACGGTGGTGCGCACCGAGGCCAGTGCATTGCCGTCGCCCCGCAACACGATTTGGGAGTGCTCCTCGAGATCCTGCGTCACCCGGCGCACGACGTCCTCTGCGAGTCCGATGTACCAAATCTGCGAGCGCGCCATCCACGAGCTCGAGCCGGCGACGTAGACACCCTTGCCATCATGCGCCCAACAGATGCCGAGGAGCTGCATCCAGCGCGGTCCCGGCACGGGACGCAACGCCCCGCCTTCCAGCGTCTTGATCATCAGCACAGGGTGCAGGACGTCGTCGCGGTTGACTTGGACGTAGAGGATTTCGCGGCCGTCGGGTGAGAGGATGGGAGTCGACATGCCCACGGCTTCCGCAGGCTGCGAGTGGATCTCCTGCGGCTCTCCGGTGGTCCCGAAAGGCGTGACGAAGAAACGCATCTGCCGCTGCTCGTTGGCACGTTGAAAGACGAAACGCGTGCCATCCGGAAAGAACGATGGGGGGCCGTCCACATCCTTCATGACTTCACGCGGCGTGCCGCCGAGTGGAGAGATTTGCCACAGCGTGCGAATGGCCTCCCCGCGTAGGCGCGTGGTGTACAACAGCCAATTGCCGTCGGGGGAGAAAGCCATGTTGCCGAGACCTACGTCGGGTATGGCTGGCACGGCCTCGACCTCGGTGCCGGTCGCGAGCTGCCGGACGCGGATGGCCACCTGATCGTTCTCCGTGTTGGTGTAGGCGAGAAGCTGGCCTCCCGGTGCAAATATGGGCGCCCCGGCGTTCCCCGTGTTGGTGATCTTGGAAATCGCGAGCGGCAACGCCGGCGCTGGCGCCGGCGCGCGCGACTGGCGGTCCCGGAGCGCGATTGCGGCAAGACTACCCACGACCGCGACCGCCGCCACGCCGGCGACCCAGCGCAACCACGGCTTCGCGGCCGGTTTTCCCCTGTCCGCAGCGGGTGTCGCAGACACCGTCGCATGCACCGCGCTCACACCGCCCGAGTCGAGCTCGCGTTGCAGCGCACGCAGGTCGATCGCCAGATCCTTGGCCGTCTGATAGCGCTCGCCCACGTCCTTCGCCATCGCTTTGCGCACGATCCGATGCAGCTCGACCGGAAACCCGCCGCTCAGATCCTGCAGCGAGCGCGGCACGTCGTGAATGATGGCGTGCATCACTTCCACGCTCGAGGGTGCATGGAACGGTTGCTTGCGCGTCAACATTTCCAACAGGATGCTGCCGAAAGTGAAGATGTCGGACCTGCGATCCGTCTCCATGCCGCGCGCCTGCTCGGGCGACATGTACGCCACGGTGCCGAGAACCATTCCCGGCTGCGTCAGCCCCGCGCTTCCCGACGAACTTGGCACGAGCGTCTCGTCACTCAGGCTCGGCGGCTCCGGGGCGCTGCCGAGCTTGGCGAGGCCAAAGTCGAGGATCTTGGCGATGCCGTCGGGCCGCACCATGATGTTCTCGGGCTTGAGGTCACGATGGACGACGCCGGCTTCGTGCGCGGCATGCAGCCCTTCGGCTACCTGGACGGCGATCTCGAGGATCTGCCGCAGCTCGAGCCTGCCGTCGCGGATGAGCACCCGCAAGGCCTGCCCGCTGATGTACTCGAGACTGATGAAGTGATTGCCATCCGCTTCATCGATTTCGAAGATCGTGGTGATGTTGGGATGATTGAGCGCCGAGGTGGCGAAGGCTTCCTGCTTGAAGCGCGCCACGCGATCGGCATCCTTCAGGAATTCAGGCGGCAGCAGCTTGAGCGCCACCTCACGCCGCATCTTGGTGTCGAGCGCCTTGTACACCTCGCCCATGCCCCCCGCCCCGAGGCGGTCGAGGATCTGGTAGCGCGAGATCATTCCCTCGGCCATTCATCCACCTGTCTTTTCGTCTGCGGATCCGGGCCGTCAGAATACACCGCGGACGAAGTGGAGTTCGAGCCGCACGTCCCGCGAGCGATCCGGGCCCATGGGGAACGCCACGTCGAAGCGGAGAGAGGTCGGGGTGCCGAATTCCCCCAGGAAATGTTGGATCCCCATCCCTGCGGACGTGATCCAGACATCCGAGACGCCGTCCCAGGTGCGTGCCGCGTCGGCCCAGGGCACGAGTTGGAGCTGCAATCGCCACAGGATGGGGACGCGTGCGCGCTCGAAGACGTCGTAGGGAACGAGGTACTCCAACCGGCCGGCGAGCGACGATTCCCCGACCAGCGCGCGCTGTTTCCATCCCCGTACCGTGCTCAGGCCGCCGACGTCCGCCAGTCGCTGCACGGGGGCATCGCCGCCCGTGTGCACATAGTGTGATTGGAGAACCAGCTCCTGGCGCCAGAAATAGCGGCGCAAGGTGAGGTCGAGATCGGTGCGGTTGTAAGTGAAGCTGCCGCCGATGTCGCCGCCGGCGACGCGATGCTCCGCGTCGAGGCGCGCCATGTAGCGTGCGAGTGACCCGAGGCGGAGCCGGGCGACGAGGGCACGATCGGTCCCGTCTTCGACCGGGATGTTGACCGGGGCCATGTCGCCGAGCAGAGCGAACTCGGTCGTGGCAGGGGCGCTCGATTCTTCTGCCGCCTCGTAACCAGCCGACAACCGCAAGCTGCGCCACTTGCGCCAGTGCAAGTAAGCCGCGCCCCCGAGGCTGCCGAGGTAATCCTGCGCATCTTCTCCGCCCACGAATGCGCGCAGGCTGTTCCAGCGCGGGCGGTTCGAGCCGTAGGGCACGGCGCGCTCGCCGAATTGAGCGGCGACGGAGAGGCCCCAGTCCTCGGGAGCGATCGGGATCTCGAGAGTCTCGAAGTGGCGAAACTTCTCGCTGCCGAAGGCATAGCCACCCTGGAACGTGGCCCAAGGTTCATGGGACCCGCGTGTCAGGCCGAACCCTGCAGCGGCGACCAAGCCCTCGACACGATTGTAGTTCCACAGCCGCTCGCCGAAGTTGAAATCGTAACCGAGGGGGAAGCGCGCTTTCTTCTTTTGTGCTGCGATCCCCAGGGAGTCGAGGTTGGCGAGGGCCGAGTCCTGAAAGGCGCGATTCGATTCGAGCAGCTCGGGGTCGAACCGCCGCTCGCCTTCGCGTTTGAGGCGTTCGTGCAGAGTCTCGGCGCTGTCCGCTGCCGCATCCTGAGCGGCAACAGGCGTGATCCCACCGGCGAGGCCGATGATCGCGGCGCTCCAGGCCAGCATCGAGGTGCAGAATCGCATCCTCAACGCTCCCCGAAGATGCGGGCGTCGTACCCTTTGTCGAACTCGAAATTCTCACGCAGGATCGAGGCAGCGGCGCGGCGCGGCAGGCGGCCGAATGCAACGTTGCGCAACTCGACCTCCATCAGGATGCGCGTGTAGACCCACTCTCCGCCGGGGAGCTCTTCCCAGTGGCGAGAGAATCCCTTGATGTCCTTGAGCAGCAGCGGAAATGGATTGGTCTCGAAGTCGAACTCCTCGTGCACGATCCGGTAGTTGTCGGTGTCGACATAGACCGTGCCCGAAGGCAGGGCCTTGAACTCGGATTTCGGCACGAAGCCGATCTTGAAGATGACGTGATCGCGTTCCACCGTCCGGTCGAGCAAGGTGAAATGAAACTCTTGCTGTTCTTCGAGGAAGAACGGCATCTCGACGAAATCGCCGAAGCCATCCGACTCCACCTGGATACCCGACTCTTCCCCCTCATCCTTGCTCACGACCCAGACGCTGTCGCGGAGCTCGTACCGCTGCACCACCTCTCCGGCCTTGACCGAGCGGCTGAAGCCGGTGTCATCGGAGAAAGCGCGGAAAACGATGTCGCGTGTCTCCTTCTTCTTCTCCCAATAGAAGATCACGCGAAGATTGACCGTGTACTGCATGTCGCGATGGCCGGCCAGTTTCGTTTTCTCGCCCTGCTCGCAGCGCTCGATGATCTCTTCCAAGGTCAGCTTCTTTTGCCGCACGTGGACGGTGTCGGTCTCGCCCTGCGCGAGCGCACGGGATGCTCCCGCCCCAAGCACCAACGCCAGCACGAATAAGACCGCACGCAGAAACCGCGGTGACTGCTCGACGAGCAGAGAAGGGTGGGTGGAAGCGATCCCTCGGGGCCGAGACGGCCTATGCCGCCACTGCTCTTGCACGCCGTCCGCCTTTTGTCGCGTTGGGTTTCATACGCGCTGACGCCGTGGCGAGGCAGGGTCTGGCACTCGATGGATGATGCGCAGGATGTCGTAGCGCGAATCGCGTTGCGCCGGCAAGTAACCGGCATCCTGGATGTAGCGTTGCAGCGAGACCTCGGCCACGGAGCACAGGCTCGTCCCCGCTGCGGACACCACGTTCTCTTCCATCATCGTGCTGCCGAAATCGTCGCAACCGAACTCGAGCGCCACTTGGGCGAGCTGCGGTCCCTGCGTCGGCCACGACGCCTGGATGTGATCGAAGTTGTCGAGGAAGAGCCGCGCCATGGCGACCAGTCGCAGGTACTCGTGGGCGCTCGTTCCGTAGCGCTCGCGTTCCTTGCTGCCGCCGAGCGACGTGTTCTCGATCTGCAGAGTCCAAGCGATGAAGGCGGCGAAGCCGTTGTCGTGCGCACGCAGACTTTCGTCCTGCAAGTCGCGAAGCCTCAGCAGGTGACCCAGGCGCTGTGCGAGCGACTCGCCGAAACCGATCACCATTGTGGCTGTCGTCACCAGTCCCAAGCGCTGGGCGATGCGCATCGCTTCCAGCCAACCTGCGGCGTTCTGTTTCTTCGGGCTCACGCGCCCGCGCACGGCATCGTCCAGCATCTCGGCGCCGCCGCCCGGGAGACCGGCGAGCCCGGCCGCTTGCAGGCGCACCAGCACCTCTTCCATCGTGCAACCTTCGACGCTGGCGATATGGTCGATCTCGGAAGGCGAGAAGCAATTCAATTCGACCTCGGGATACTCCGCACGCAACCAGCGCAGCAAGTCTTCGTACCAGGCGAGAGGCAGGCGCGGGTTGTGGCCACCCTGCATGAGGACGCGCGTGCCGCCGGCATCGAGCAGCTCGTTCATCTTCGCCGCGATCTGGGCGCGCGACAGCGTGTAGGCCTCGGGATGCGATTCGCTCGGGCGGTAGAAAGCGCAGAATTGGCAGTCGGTGATGCAGACGTTGGTGTAGTTGACGTTGCGATCGACGAGGTAGGTGACCCGGCGATCGGGAACGTGGCGGAAGCGCGCCGCGCTTGCCGCTCGACCGAGGTCGAGCAGATCGGCGTCGTGGTACAGGCGCAGGGCCTCTTCGGGCGAGAGACGGCGCCCGGCGGCAGCGTCCTGCAGCAGCTTGTCGACGGTCGCGACGGCCACGTTGCCTCCTGCTCGCTGCGCCTTCGATTCGCGATCCCCGCTCGCGCTTGCCCCTCTTCGGGGTCGCGACGGCAGCCGAAGACCTTAGCCGAACACGAGATACGACGCAACCGGCGGCGCTGGCGCGGGCTGGCGGACCCTGGCAGAATCGACTCGTCGCCGAGATCAGGAGCTTCACATGGCTGGTGCATTCGAAAACCTGCTCGCAACCCGCGAAGTCGTCTTCCTGGACGGCGCCATCGGGACGGAGCTGCATCGACGTGGTGTGCCGACGCAACCGCCACTCTGGACGGCGGACGCGGCAACGGTCGCACCCGATGTGCTGGAAAAAATCCACGGCGACTACTTGCTCGCAGGTGCCGACATCGTGACGGCCAACACATTCCGCTCGACGCCGTACACGTTGCGCAAGGTCGGTCGCGAATTGGACGCCCAAGATCTCACGCAGCGCACCGTTGGCATCGCACGCCGCGCCTGCACGCAGGCGGGACGCGGCCTCGTGGCCGGCTGCATGGCACCGCTCGAGGATTGCTTCCACCCCGAGCGTGTCCCGCCAGGTGATGTGCTGCTCCACGAGCACACACTGCACGCACGTCATTTGCAGGCCGCGGGGGTCGACCTTCTTCTCGTCGAGACGATGAACACCGCGCGTGAGGCGCATGATGCCGCCTTGGTCGCGCTCGAAACCGGGCTCCCTGTTCTCGTCAGTCTGATCCTCGATCCCGACGGCGAAGGCGACCTGCTTTCGGGTGAGGATCTCGATGTCGCATGGGCGCACATTCGCCCGCTGCCCGTGGCCGGCTTCCTAGTCAATTGCACGCCGCCAGAGGTCGTGACTCTGGCCCTCGAGCGCATGCATTGGTCGGGTGACAAACGACCCATCGGCGCCTACGCCAACTTCGGCCACGAGACGCCCGATGGCGATTGGGCGCCCGACACGCGCACACCGCCCTCGGAGTACGGCCGCATCGTCGCGACCTGGCGCGAGCTCGGCGCGCGTCTCATCGGCGGCTGCTGCGGCACGACTCCCGAGCACCTGCGCGCAGCGACCACCGCGTTGCGCTGACGCCAGCCATTGCGACACCGCGTCTCGACTGCATCGAGGAGCATGGGGAGACGCTTGCAGAAGCCCGGGCAATCTGGCAGCTTCTCGACGTTCACCGAGCTCGAACCAGACCCTTCGTCTCACCATCTGGATGCAAGCGATGCACACGATCCAGCCCGCACGACTGAAGCCGGGCGTGACCGCGAAGGAACTCGAGTCTTCCGGCACCGCGGCCGCTCCGGATGCGGGTGTGATCCGCGGGCGCGCGCTCGTCATCTGGGACCCGAAGCGGCCGGGCCACAAGCTCGATGCCATCGACACCGATCAGATCACGCCCGCGTCGGACTGCGTCTCCGAAAGCTTGGAGACATTGGACGAGCGCTGGAAGGCCGGGTCCTTCCGTTTCCTGATGCCGGATTTCAGAGAGCGCGTGCACCGCGGCGAGACCTTCTTGATCGCCGGCGATCGCTTCGCCATCGGCTCGTCGCGCGAGATGAGCCCTGCCGGTCTCAAAGCCGTCGCCGAGGAAGCAGGCCTGCAGATGGTGATCGTCTGCGGCGACAACATGGGCGACATCTTCCGGCGCAACGCGCTCAACCTGGGATTGCAGGTCGTGCAATGCAAAGAAGCCGTTCAAGATGCGCAGGATGGCGATGCCTTCGCCTTCGAACCGGTGACGCGGCAGCTCACCAACGAGACACGCGCCAAGACCTACACGCCCATCTCGTTGACGCCGAAGGAAGACGAGATCCGTCGCAGTGGTGGCGTCTTCGAAATCGGCCGGCGCGAGCTGCGGCGATCCGTCGAAAACATCCCACGCATCGAATGGCCGGATGAGAGGACGGCTCGCTCCCTCACCACGACGGAGCAGATCGTCTGGGCGCATCGCGTCGACAAGAAGGACTCGGTGAAGCCGGGGACGACCTTGCGCGTCTATGCCGATCTGCTGCCGGCTTCCGACGGCACCGCTCCGTTCGCCATCCACACCTTCAATCAGATCACCGGCGGACGCATCTTCCCGCGCCAGGCCGCCGTCGCCAACGATCACTTCGTGTTCACGGGCAAGGATGCAGATGACAAGCAGACGTCCATCGGCCGAGCCTTCGCCGCGCAACAGGGCATGCAAAAGCCCTACTACGCCACGCCCGGCGACGGCATCTTCCACTTCTACTTTCCCGAGCAGGGACTCGTGTACCCGGGGCAGTTCATCCCGGGTGCCGACTCGCACAGTCGTGCCTATGGTGCTTATGGCGCCATCGGCATGGGTGTCGGCTCCACCACGCTCGGCTTCGGTTGGGCCACCGGTTACGTGTACATGACCCTGGTGCGAGCGCGCCGCGTCGTGTTCAGCGGCCGCCTGCAACCTTGGGTGACGGGCAAGGACATCGTGCTCAAGCTGCTCGAATGCTGGGGTGCGAAGCAGTCGCAAGGCATGTCGGTGGAGTTCGTGGATGCGAAGCGCCAGCTGCCCATCGCCTTCCGTAACACCATCGCCAACATGATGGCCGAGGGCGAAGCATTGAATGGCATCTTCGCGCCCGACGAGATCACCGCCGCTTGGTTCCGCGCCAAGGGGATGACGTCGTTGCCGTACCCCGCCATTCGCCCGGGCGAAGACGCCAACTACGACATCGACGAGACGCTCGATCTCTCCGGCATCGTGCCGATGATCGCCAAGCCACACAGCCCAGCCAACGCCTTCCCCGCCGAGGACGTGGCCAAAGAACGCCTGACTTTCGACAAGGCTTACATCGGCTCGTGCACCAACGGCAGCTACGCCGATTTGCTGCACGCGGCGCTCGTGATCGCCGCGGCGCGAGCCAGGGGCCACAGCCAAGTGCATGGAGACTTCGTGGTCTTCCCGGGCTCGGGCGGCGTCAAGCAGCTGATCGAAAAGCCAGAAGGTCGTCTGGGCGGCGAATCCGTCGCCGGGATGTTGCGCTCCGTGGGCGGTCAAATCCGCGATTCATGGTGCGGCCCCTGCTTCGGCCAAGGGCCGGACGCACTGCTGCCGGGCCAGCGCGCCATCACCTCGTTCAATCGCAATTGGCAGAACCGCATGGGCGTCGGCGGCGAAGGCTATCTCGCCAGCCCCGCCGTGGTCGCAGCCTCGGCGCTCCTCGGCTACATGGCGCCACCGAGCGCGCTCGGCCTCGAATGGCAACCCGAGCTGTTCGAGGCTTGAGCGACCTCGACTACCGCCGCGGCCGATCGCTCCACATCCTGCACGTCGTCTTCCACGTCCCGTCGGCCTGTTTGCGCTCCCCCACCCTGAGACAACTTGTCACTCCCCTTGACCGCGAAAAAGGTCCATTCTGTCTCGGCGCACTGGGAAGTCGTGAAGCTGAGCGGGCGATCCCCTGGCACCATCGACGATGACTGCGCACGTTGCGCTCTAAGGCGCGCTACGGCCTTGTGGCGGCGGACTTCTGGATGCCTGCGGGGAAGGCACGGCACTTGCCATCTCGTCGCAGGTTCGTCGCTACCCTACGCTCTCTCCCTTACATCCGGATGCTCTTGCTAAAGACACGGCTGTCAGGGCAACAACCCAATAGATGCCAATTGGCCCACCCCAACGGAGATCCACAATGAGATTCCTTAGGAACCTGCTGCGCAAGGAAGATGGACAGGACATGGTAGAGTACGCACTTCTGGCCGCGTTCATCTCCATCGTCGCGATCGTCACGATCCGGAACATCGGTCCACTGGTGGACGCGGTCTACCAGAACGTTCAGTCAGCTCTGACCTGAGGTCACAATCGGTTGGGGTGTGCCGCAGCCGCGGCGCATCCCACCCTTCGCCGCCGCCGACATCGGACAGCCGCCTCCGAGCGCGATCGAGACCTGCCTCCGCATCTCAACTCCACCTCCGCAGGCGGCCCGGCGACTCCCTCGCAAGCACCGTCTACCGCCGCGGCCGATCACTCCACATTCTGCACGTCGTCTTCCACGTCCCGTCGGCTTGCTTGCGCAGGACGTTCAGGAATGTGGATTGCGTCGAAACCGTCTCTTGCTTGCCATCCTGCTCGTAGGAAAAGGTGAGTGATCCTCTGCCCCATGCATAGGCAAGGCCATCTTGCCCCTCCGATTTTTCGATCTCGAGCTTCATCGCCAGCACTTTGGGTGGCGGACCCTCGGGTGGCCACCAAAACGCCCGAATCGCTTCGTCGCCCACGATGGGTGCGAGCCCGCTGGGCAGGAGGACGGCATTCTCGCCCAGCGTGGCCATGACGGCCTTGGCGTCACCCTTCAGCCACGCATCGCAATAGTGCCGAAGGTTGTCGCGGATGCCGCGCTGATCATCCTCCGAGAGAGGTTGCGCCCACACGTTCGTCGCTAGGACGAGAAAGGCGACGGCAAGTCGAGTGATGCACCCGGAACGATCCACTTTCGGTTCTCCATGTGTCCGAAATATCTCGGATGCCCATTCAGCCAGCACGAAGACGAGTCACACCAGTATGGCAGACCGTGGTCGCAGTCGACCAGCACTCCTTCGCGGCGTGGCCGAGGCATTCAGTCTCGCGTCGCGCGAGCATAGGCGCATGCAGGCGCTTCAGCTCCCCGTCTTGAGTTGGTCGACGACGTGGCCGAGCGCGGCCTTGGAATCGCCGAAGAGCATGAGCGTGCGGTCGGCGTAGTAGAGATCGTTGTCGATGCCGGCGAAGCCCGGGTTCATCGTGCGCTTGTTGGCGATGCAGAGCTTGGCCTTGTCGGCGTCGATGATGGGCATGCCGTAGATCGGGCTGCCGGGGTCGCTGCGCGCCGCGGGGTTGACCACATCGTTGGCGCCGATGACCAACGCCACGTCGACTTGCGGCATGTCCTTGTTGATCTCCTCCATCTCGACCAGGCGGTCGTAGGGAATGTCGGCTTCCGCCAGCAGCACGTTCATGTGCCCCGGCATGCGCCCGGCCACCGGATGAATGGCGAACTTGACGTCGATGCCGCGCTTGGAAAGAAAATCGTAGATCTCGCGCACACGATGCTGCGCTTGTCCCACCGCCATCCCGTAGCCGGGAATGACGACGACGCTGGTGGCGGCGGTGAGCATCTGCGCCACGTCCTCGGCTGTCGCGCTCTTGTAGCTGCGCTGCTGCTGCGCCGCCGCGCTCGTCGCCACCTGGCCGAAGGCGCCGAAGAGCACGTTGGTGAACGACCGGTTCATCGCCCGGCACATGATGATCGACAGAATGAGGCCCGACGAACCATCCAGCGCTCCCGCAGTGATGAGCAGCTTGTTCTCGAGCACGAACCCCATCGCCACCGCCGACAATCCGGCATAGGCGTTGAGCAGCGAGATCACCGTCGGCATGTCGGCGCCGCCGATCGGAATGATGAGCAGGACGCCGAACACGAGCGAGAGGCCGCCGATCACCGGGAACAGCTGCCAGGTCTCCGGACGAGCGATGAGAACGATCCCGCTCACGACCGCGATCCCGAGCAAGCCGAGATTGATGAAGTTCTGGCCGCGGTACGTGATCGGCCGGGTGGGGATCACTTCCTGCAGCTTGCCAGCGGCCATGAGACTGCCGGTGAACGTCAGGTATCCGAGGATGATCTCGACGACGATGGCGCTGGTGCGGAAGACGGTGAGCTCGCCGTCCTGCAGCCACAAAATGTATTTCGCCGTGCCCACGAGACCCGCAGCGAGACCGCCGAAAGCATGCGAAAGCGCCGTTCGCTGCGGCACCGCCGTGAGCGGCACTCGCGACAGCGGGATGCCCGCCAAGGTCCCGACAACCAGCCCGATGGCGATCCACTGGTAGGTGACGATCTCGGGGTGCAGCAAGGTGCCGATGACGGCGAAGGTCATGCCCAAGACGCCGGCGACGACGCCACGCCGCGCCGTCTTCGGATGGCTCAGCCACTTGAGCGAGAAGACGAAGAGTCCGGTGGCGAGGATGTATGCGATCTGTGTCAGATGCTCGATCATTTCTTGTCCGGGCGCTGCTTGAACATCTTGAGCATGCGGTCGGTGATCAGGAAGCCGCTCACGATGTTGGTCATCGAGGCCGCAACCGCCACCGTCCCGAGCAGCGTGGAGAGCGGCGTTTCTTGCTCGCCCGCGATCAAGATCGAGCCCACGACCGCGATCGCCGAGATCGCATTGGTGAGCGACATGAGCGGCGTGTGCAAGAGCCGGGAGACGTTGCGAATGACCTCGAGGCCGATGAAGGTCGCCAGCATGAAGACGAACAGGGCGGACCAGATGTCGAGATGGCTCATGCGGCGGTCACCTCTCGGGCTCGGGTACGCGGCGTGACGTGGGACCCTCGCGGCGCCGGTGAGCGCGCCGGCAGCCACATCGGGCGGCAGGATAGGGACGGACCCCTGGCCCGTCAAGGCAACAAGTCATGCGTGGAAGCCCGACATTGCAACAGCGTGCGTGCGGTCGAGCCCGGCATTGCCACAGCACGTGTGCGGCCGAGCCCTGCTCGCTGCATCGTGCTTCAACGACTCCGGAAGTCCGTTGACTTGGTCTTCCGACGAATGGGTACGATCTTTCCTTGCGCCTTTTCTCCGGACACCCGCAACACCTTGGCGCCGCGGCTCTTGCCGGCCTTGAGCTCGCGGATGGCGCGATTGGCGTCCTGCAGCGCGTACTCCTCGAACTCGGGTCGGATGTTCGCACGCGCCGCGAGCTCGAGGAACTCGCGCACATCGGCGCGCGTCACGTTCGCGACGCTCTTGATTTCCTTCTCGCGCCAAAGATGCACGGCGTAATCGATCTCGCTCAAGGCCTCGCGATCCCGATCGTCCTTGTGGATGGCGTTGATCACGAGACGGCAGCCGGGCCGCAAGCACGCGAGGGCGCGCAGCAGCGGGCGCCACGCGGGCGTGGTATCGATGAAGCCTTCGACGTTCCGCCGCGGCAGCTGATCGATGCCCCCGACCCAATACGCACCGAGCTGACGGGCGAAAGTGCGTTGGACACGGCTGCGCGCGAAGACGTAGACACGCGACTTGGGAAGCACATGTCGCGCCATTTGGAGCACCAGGTGCGCCGACGCGCCGAATCCCATGAGGCCGAGCCCCTGGCCGTCGCGCAGCCCGCACATCCGCAAGGCCCGATAGCCGATGGCGCCGGCGCAAAGCAGCGGCGCCGCTTGCGCGTCGGTGAACTCCGCCGGGATGGCATGCGCGAAGATTTCGGGAACGACGATGAACTCGGCGTAACCGCCGTCCACGTCTCGTCCCGTGCCCACGAACAGGGAGCACAGGTTCTCCAGCCCCCGCTTGCAAAACTGGCACCGGCCGCACGCGTAGTGGATCCAAGCCACGCCGACACGGTCGCCCACGCGGAACAGCCCTGTGTCCGGACCGAGCGCATCCACGACACCGACCACTTGGTGCCCGGGAATCACCGGAAAGCGCGGCGGTTGCGCCCTGCCTTCGATCTCGTCGAGGTCGGTGCGACAGACTGCGCAGACGGAGACACGGATGCGGATCGCGTATTGGCCCGGCACCGGCTCGGGGACCTCCACCCAGCGCAGCGCCTCGGTCTGCTTCCCCACCCGCCGTGTCTTGTCGAGGACCATCGCCCGCACGACAGCACCTCCCAAATCGAGATCGGTGGCGCCGGACCAGCCTCGAGCCCGCGGTCGTGTCGCCGGTCAGCAATTCGCGGTCCCATTTCCAGGCAACCGGCGAGACCCAGTATAGAACGCTGATCGTCCCGTCGAAGGCGGCGTTCACCGACCCCTCACCGCCATTGGCCGAAAAGGCGCGGCGGGCCCGCAGCATCGACCGTAATCTCCGTTGAGAACGGAGGTGAGCCATGGCAGCGAATCTGGACCGCACGGTGACAGCGAACGAATGGGTCGTCCCGATCCTCGCCGCCACCGCCATTCTGCAAATGTTCCTCATGGGTGCTTGCTTGGGCGCGGCCGTGCTCTTCGTCGGCGCGGCGCACTCCGGGTTTCTCGCTGATGTCTTGAGCATCGCCACCGCTCTCGTCGAGGCGATGCTGCGCATCGCGTTGCATGTTCTCACCCTGAGGTGATCGAGGAGGATCGTGTCATGAGCGACGAACAGGCGCAGGGAGCGCAAGCCGGACCCGAGGCGGGCCGCCGCGATGGGCCCTTCGTGAACGTGAAGGTGAAGTACTCCCGTCAGCAGGACCGAGGCGGTCATCGCCATCTCGCGACCGGCCTGGCGCTGATCCTGCTCGGCGCGCTTTTTCTGCTCGACAATCTCCGCATCGTCGATCTTCGCTTGGCCTGGGACGCCTGGCCGCTCTTCATCGTGCTCTTCGGTGTGGTGCGGTCGATCGACAGCCAAGACCGGAGCAGCGGCCTGTGGCTCGTCGCCATCGGCCTTTGGTTGTTCGTGAACGAGTATGAGCTGTGGGGTCTGAGCTATGGTGACTCCTGGCCGCTCCTCGTGGTCGTCGTCGGGATCTCCATGGTCTTCAAAGCAATGCGCGGCAGCCAGACGCCGCCAGCGAACGGGTGAGGGCAATGAAGCAGGGCAGGATCACTCCCCATCTCGTCGTCGGGCTCTTCGTCATCACGCTCGGCGTGTTACTCACGCTCGAAAACCTGCGACTCATCGACGCCCAGGACTACTTCAATTACTGGCCTTTGGTGCTGATCTTCGTCGGCGTGGCCAAGTTGGGCTCGAGCAGGACGAGGACGGCGCAGTTGATCTCGGGGCTGTGGATCGCGGTCGGCGTCGGGTTCCTCCTCTCGAACCTCGACATGCTCCGGTTCAGGATTTGGGAGTTCTGGCCGGTGGCCCTCGTCCTCCTCGGAGTGACAATGCTGCGCCGCTCGACGCAACGCCATCAGCAGGCCGGGTCGTCAGCGGATCCGTCGTCCACGGTCTCGGCGATCTGCATCTGGAGTGGCGCCGACCGCAAGAGCACATCGACCGACTTTCGCGGCGGTGAATTGACGGCCATCATGGGTGGGGTCGAGGTGGATCTGTCCAATGCGCGGATCACCAGCGGCGAGGCCATCATGGATGTCTTCGCCTTCTGGGGCGGGATCGACATCAAAGTGCCACCCGACTGGACCGTGGTGAGTGATGTCACCCCATTCATGGGAGCATTCGAAGACAGCCGCAAATCGCTCACCACGGCGGACCCGTCGCAGCAGCTCGTGCTCCGCGGGATGGTCGTGATGGGCGGCATCGAAGTCACGAACTGACGGACTTCCGAGAGGCGACCCTTGCATCCGATCCTCGCCAAACCGCGCTTGCTGGCGCTCTACCTCGGCGGCTGGTTGCCGCTCGGAGGCCTGCTCGCCGCGGCCTTCGTCCAGCAGGCGAGCATCCCTTGGGGTGAGGCGCTTGTCATCGGGCTGCCGCTGTCGCTGATCCACGCTTCGGTCTCGCTCGCGTCCTGGTACTTGTGCAAGGCGCTGCCGTTGCATCGCCAACAAATGGTCCGTCTTGCCGTGGCGCACGTCGGTGCTGCCGCCGCATCGAGCGCTCTGTGGCTCGCGCTCGGGAGACTGTGGGCGGCGTTGCTCGCCCCCAGGCCGACCTTCGCCGATTCGGTCGCGGCCATCCAGTTGCCGAGCCCGGTGCTCTTCTTCGCCGGTATGCTGGTCTTTCTCTTTGCTGCCGCTGTGCACTATCTCATCCTCGCCTTCGAGGCTTCGCGCGAGACCGAGCGCGTTGGCTTCGAGCTGCAAGTGCTGGCTCGCGACGCGGAGCTGCGCGCGTTGCGCAGCCAAGTCGATCCCCACTTTCTCTTCAACAGCTTGAACTCGATCAGCGCTCTCGTGACAGCCGACCCGAAGCAGGCGCGGCAGATGTGCGTGCTGCTCTCCGACTTGCTGCGCTCGAGCCTGCGCGCAGGCACCGAAGCGATGATTCCCCTCGCCGACGAAATGGCGCTCGTGCGGCAGTATCTCGCCATCGAAAGCCTGCGCTTCGGCGACCGCTTGCAGAGCGAGATCCAGATCGAGCCCGGGATCGAGATGAGCCCCGTTCCCACCTTGCTGCTCCAGCCCTTGGTGGAGAACAGCATCACACACGGGATCTCGCATCTCGTGGAAGGCGGTTTCGTCCGCCTCGACGCCAAGCGCAACGGTGTCGCCCTCGTGCTCGTGGTGGAGAACTCCATCGACGCCGAGACGCCGCGCCAGGCCGGATCCGGCACAGGACTCGAGAACGTGCGCAAACGTCTGCAACTTTCCTTCGGCGGGCGCGCGGGGTTCCGCACCGAGGAGAGCGGCGAGCGTTTCCGCGCCGAGATCACGCTGCCATTGGATGCTTCCCATGGAGCCTGAACGCATCCGCGCCATTCTCGTCGACGACGAGGAGCTGGCCCGCACCGTGCTGCGCGAGCTACTCGCAGCGCATGCGGACGTGGACATCGTCTGCGAATGCGCCAACGGTTTCGAAGCGGTGAAGATGGTGAGCGAGCTCGCGCCCGACCTCGTCTTCCTCGACGTCCAGATGCCGAAGCTGAACGGTTTCGAGGTTCTGGAGCTGCTCGATCGCGACGTGGCGGTCATCTTCACCACCGCGTACGACACCTATGCGTTGCAGGCCTTCGAGGTGCACGCGGTCGATTACTTGCTGAAGCCCTTCGGCGATGACCGGCTGGCGGCGGCACTCGTCGAAGCACGCCGGCGCATCCAAGGCCGGGAGAAGCTGCCCGTCGCCGCGCTCGCTGCCGCCGCCCGCCCGCATGGCGCGCTCGAGCGCATCCTCATCCGCGATGGCACGCGCGTCCACATCCTGCCCACCGGCAACGTCGACTACGTCGAGGCACAAGACGATTACATCTTGTTCCACGCTGGCGGGAAGCAGCACATCAAGCTCGACACGCTTTCGAGCCTGGAAACGCAGCTCGATCCGCAGCGCTTCGTTCGCATCCACCGTTCCTACCTGCTCAACATCGAACGCCTCGCGCGCGTCGAGCCCTACGCCAAGGACAGCCGCATCGCCATCCTCCACGACGGCACCAAGCTCCCCGTGAGTCGCTCCGGCTACGCCCGCTTGTCGGCGTTGCTGTGAGCCTGGCGCGGGTACTTGTCTCGGATCATGTCGTGCTGTTGCGGTCGCGTCCCATCGTTAGAATCGATTACGCACTCGGCACAGGTGCGATTCGAACCTGAAACGGCGCGCTGCCGATCTGGACGTGAACAGACTCAGGATTGTCGAACCCACGCCGGATGTAGGCGAGACCTTGGGCACAATCGAGCGCGAGGGAGAATGCGACGCTCGTCATCGTGCCGATCTCCTTCCCCTCGAAGAGAATCGGCTGACGCAGGACAGACCTCAGGTTCTCGAGCTGGGTGTGGCCGTCGAACACCACTCGGCGAAGATTGCGGTTCACGTGCCCGAGGTGGTGAAGACGCGCGATGGTCTCTTGTCCGAAGAAGCAGCCCTTGGTGTAGCTGATCCAGCCTGCATCGAGACCGGCCTCATGGGGCAAGCGATCGGGTGTGATCTCGAAGCCATGCCAGGGGATCCCGGCCTCGACGCGGCGAATGTCGTGCGCTTCCGTGCCGACCGCAACGGCGCCGGCTGCAAGCAATACAGACCGGACGGCTTCGCCCGCCTCGCGCAGCACGCACACATCCCAACCGCCCTCGCCGGTGTGATCGCTGCGAACAATGCGCGCCTCGCTGCCGGCGACGACGCGCCTGGCATTCCGGTGCATGTCACCCAGGTTCTCCACGTCGACGTCTAGACGGGAGAAAACACCCCGCGCGAGTGGACCCTGAATCGAAAACAGCGACCATTCGACGCTCGCATCCTCGATCTTCACATCGTCGCGCAGCACACGCATGCGCATCGTGCGGAGAAGCCCCTCCAGCGCCGCGGCATCGAAGTCGCACCACAGCTCGTCGTCGAGACAGAGGACGCGGAGCGCGGCTTCCATCTTGCCCTGGAGCGTCACTTTGAGCGCGTTGCATCCAGAGCCGGGCGCGAGCGCCAGGATGTCGTGAGTGAGCAGGCTGTTGAGGAAACGCGCGCGGGCGCTGCCACCGAGGCGCAGCTTGCCGCACGCGGAGAGATCGATGAGACCCGCGCCTTGGCGAAGCGAGTCGTACTCCGCTTGAACCTGCACTGACGGACGTTCCACGACGCTCCCTCATGCGTGCCATCTCAGGTGACGTAAATGAACCGGCGACCGCGTTCGCCGTCATCGCTCTCGTGTCCACGGGCCAAGCGACACGCGATCCGGCGCCTTCAGCCGAGGAAACGATACCCCAACTTGGGCACGGTTTCGATGTACTCGGGGCCGAGCTTGGTGCGGAGCTTGGCGATGTGGTTGTCCACCGTCCGCGTCTCGGGCAGGTTGCCTCTCTCGTAGCCCCAGACATCGAGCAGCATCCGTTCGCGCGTCACCAGCTCACCTCTGTGCTGCACCAGGAGGTGCAGGATCTCGAACTCCTTGACCGCGAGCGGGACGGGCTCCTGGCTGCGCCGTACCTGCCGCTGCACGAAGTCCACCTCGACATCGCCGAAATGGAACACCGCATCCGGCTCGGGGCGCAGGTGCGTGCGTTGCAACACCGCGCGCATGCGGGCCAGCAGCTCCTGGATGCTGAACGGTTTGGTGACGTAGTCGTCGGCGCCGAGAGCGAAACCGCTCAGCTTGTCCGCTTCGAGGCTCTTGGACGTGAGCAGAATGACGGGTGTCCGCACCTTGTGGCGGCGCATCTCGCGCAGGAGATCGAAGCCGTTCAAACCGGGCAGCATCACGTCGAGGACGATGAGATCCGCCGCCCCCGTGAGCGCCTTGTCGAGCCCCTCACGGCCGTCTGCCGCGAGCAAGGTGCGGTAGCCCTCGAACTCGAGGTTGTGCTGCAGACCGAGTGCCATGTCCTCCTCGTCCTCGACGATCAGCACGAGAGGCTTCGGTTCGTTCATGCTTCGGCCTCCGGATCGGGTGGCTCGCCTTCGCCGACCGGCAACCGGATGGTGAAGCTGCACCCATGGCCCGGCTCGCTATCGAGCTGCACCGTTCCGCCATGCGCTTCGACCACATGCTTCACGACCGCGAGACCCAGGCCGGAGCCTTTGACGTCGTGCTCCAGGCCCTTCTCGATGCGGTAGAAGGCATCGAACACGCGGCCTTTTTCTGCCGCCGGGATGCCGATGCCGTGATCGCGCACCACGATCTCCACCGCACCGTGCGTGCCGTTGCGCCGCGTTGCCTTCGCCCCCGGGCTCCGCTCGCGCGGGTGCAGGATGCCTCGAGCCACGGAGACGGCGCCCGATGGTTGGGCCATGTCGCCGTTCGTGTGCGCG
>DASRJO010000120.1:0-6571 GCA_035649435.1 Candidatus Krumholzibacteriia bacterium
TCATGGTCGTCGAAGGCAATGGGCCGAAGAAACACGAGAGCCAGGGCTAGCCACAATGGCCCTCTGCAGGCATCCTCGCGGTCGAAACGTCCGCGGCCAGGTGTGGATGCTTCTGAGCGGTAGCACCACGTCTGGATCGTCGAGAGCAAGAGTGATCCTCCCGAGTTGTGCGAGCTTGGCAAGTTCCCACAAAACGATGGCGGTAACACCCACGAGTCACTTGCGAGAAGATTTCGTTCTGCGGGACGAACGTCGCCACGGAGAGCGTGAATCAGCATGTGTAGGTCTAGGTTCAGAATCGGCATCCCAGGCAAGTCCCGTGGAGATGATGTCGCCACGAATCTCGAGCTTCTCCTGCAGGGATCCGATGAGATCCCCTGACGGCCGGGGATACGGGATGACGCGTGCCACGGGCTTTCCGTGCTTGGTGATTACCAAGCCCTCTGGGGTCAGTCGGTCGAGCAATGCCAGGCACTGCTCCTTGAACTTCGCCGCACCGATTCGTTTCACAGCCCACCTCCACCGGCTATTTTTCACGACATGACTATTTTAGCCGGGCTTCCAGAGCCCAGGAGGTCCCCGAGGCGACCGGCCTCCCTCGATGGGCGGCCACTGGAACCAGACCGTGCCCCGGCGGCGCTTCTTCTTCGACGGGCACGAGGAATTCATCACGGTCGGCATCGTCTCGTCAGCAGGGTTGACGTTGGTCTGCGAATGGGTGGGCCTCCGCTGCTCCGGCTGTTGACACCCCGACTGTCATCGTCGTTTACGATCGCCGTTGACTTCGTTGACAGTTCACAAGCATGCCGGACCCAAAGCTCGCACTGAACTTCGCTCCCCGTGGGGCACGAGAGATGCATTCATTCTAGTATGCGATCCATGAGCTGGACGATTGATCGAGATCGAGCAGTCAAAGAAGAAGCTCCATCGATTGCAGGGTGTGCACCTCTCTGCATTTGGAGTGAGCGAAGGTCCATCGCGCCCAACGGTCGTGTGCGAGCCGTGATGGACCGACAAACGAAATCCACTCTCGACCAACCCGAGGCCGAGCCGCGATGGACCGACAAACGAAATCCACTCTCGACCAACCCGGGGCCGTGCCGGGATGGACCGACAAACGAAATCCACCCTCGACCAAACCGGGGGCAGAGCCGTGATGGGACCGACAAACGAAATCCACCTCGACCAAACCGGAGGGCGCGCGGTCGCTGACCGGGTGAGACCGGACTACAGTTCGGCCAGCATCCCGACGAGCGCCGGGGGTGATTCTCCGTGCCGTTGGGCGGCGCGGGAGATTTGGATGGGTACGAGCTTTGTGAACGCCTCATCGAAGGCGTAGTCGCGCCAGGTGGCGTCGAGGAGAATGCGGAGCCCCGTGTCGCTGACTTGAATGGGCAGGCCGCGTTTCGCTGCCTCGGCGGCAAGGAAGGGGCCGAGGTCGGTCTCCCACTCGGTGCGCGTCGGGCGCTGCGACTCGTTGCCGCGGAACTGTTCGGCTTGCATGCGCCGCTCGGGATCGAAGACGAAGACGCGCCCTGCGGCCGCGCCGGACATGAAGAACTTGCCCGCGTACGGTCGATGGCGGAGCTGCAGCTGGCCGCGCGCGTCGGGCTTGTCGAGACCCATGACCACGTGCAGCGAGTTCTCGCCGCCCGACATCAGGTACTCGAAGGCGTACTCGTTGGGCGAGCCGAAGTGGATCGACCGGAGACCCGGAGCGTAGGTCACGCCGTCGGCTTCGAAAACACGGTTTTGACCGGCGACGGCGAAGCGGCTGCCGGAATCCCACACTGAGAGTGAGCCGCCGTGGGCGGCATAGAACCCGGTGTTGAGAATGTCTTGCAGGATGAAGAGCGAGCCCCGGTCCGCTTTCATCCCGACATGGCTCTGGCCCTGACCATAACAATGAATCTCCGCGCCCTCGAGCAAGGCGCCGAGGAAGTCGCCGCTCTGCCGGCCATAGAGATCGATGCGCACGCCTGCGGCCGGCTGCCCGTCGCGATCGGCCAGGTTGGTGCCGAGATAGCGCGGTCCGCCGCGGCAGTTGTAGAGGACGATGCGCTTCCAACCGAGCTCGACTGCGTGTGTGAGGCAGCGCGCGGCCCCGTCGCGCCCGAAGGCTTCGCTCTTGAAGCCATCCATGTCGATGACGAGTACCTGACCCTCGCGCTCGGGGCCGGCGAGATCGAGTCGCGTGTCGAAGCGAATGCGGCCCCAGTCCGTCGTGCCGCGTGTTTCCCAAAGGCCCGGCACCGCGTGCAACAGGCGGTAGATGCCGCCTTCGGGCTCGCCGTCGTATTCCAGGCCACCGTCCACGAAGTACTGCAAGGTCGCCAGCGACTTGCCGCCGGCATCGGCGAGCTGCACGCGCTTGCGCAACTCGGTGAGGATCCACAGGGCGGCGTCGCGATGGGCGTCGGTGTGCAGCGCGAGGCGCGGCAGCTCCCATTCCACCACGTGACGGAATTCGTCGAAGGTCCAGTCGCGGAGCCGCGATAGCACCCACGCCACACAAGCTTCGCGCACCGCCGTGCTGCTCGCATCGTCGGCGACGCGTCGCATCTGCTCGCTGGCTTCGTCCTTCGCCTGCGGACGCGCCCCCGTGATCGCGGTCGCGAGCGTGCGCAGCGGATCGAGCTTGGTGCCGGCGCGATGCACTGCGATCGGCTCGCCGAAGCGGTTGCTGAACCGTAGCTCGCCCTGCCGTGGCTCGAGGAATGCTTCGACGACTCCTCCCATTTCACCCGTCCCGGGCCAAGCCCCGGGGCGCATGTTGAAACGGAGATCGGCGCCGGCATCGGCCAAGATGCCTTTCTGCCGCAGCACCTCGAGCATGGCGTCCGCGATCTTGGCCTCAGAGCCGTTGGCGACGACGCGCACGCCGCCGTCGGCGCTGTCCCAGTTCACCGCGATCTCGTGCGGGCGCAAGAACTTGATGTCCATGTTCTCGCGGAACCCGACGTGCAGATCCCGCCCAGCAGGACGTGCCTCGAGAATCGTGAACTTGTACGGACCCGTGGGCGTGAGCTGCACATAGTTGCGGGCGAGACGGCGATAACGCTCTTGCAGCTCGGGCGGCTGGACGGCGTCGAGGTCGATGCCCGTGATCGGCGAGATGACCTGCGTCGCGTCATCCGTGCGGAGCCCGAGCACACGCCGGGTGAAATCCACCAGGTACGCGGCATACTCGGTGTCGGTCAGCGCTTTGCGTTCGTAGAACGAACTGCCGGCGTACTCCTCGGCTCCTTCGCCCATGGAGGAATCCACGTGCACGGTGCCGTGCTCGGTCAGCATCGCCGCCGTCGCGTCGACCCCCACCTGCTCGCCGTTGTGCATGAGCAAGATATTGTAACCCTTGAAAGGATGGGCTCCGGCGGGGTTGCCGCGCCCTTCGGCATCGATGGCCGGCGAGTTCGTCGGATAGCGATGGTGCATGCCCCAGACGTGCGCATGCAATGTCGTGGTCCACGTCGTTTCGCCGCGCACGGCCTGCAGGACGCCACCCCGCTCGCGCGCGCCGGGATACTCGCCCCAGAAATGCGCGAAATCGAAATACGCCGGAATCGCATGCGTCCAGCCACTGATCTTGATGCACGCCATGTCCTGGCCCATGCTGACGATGAAGCCGCTGCGCTTGGCCGCATAACGCGGCGTGAGCCCGGTGCGGTAGTAGCGTGTGTCCACCACGTGCGCCAGCACCGTGTAGTACTCCTCTTTGACGTCGCGGAGGAAGTCGAGAATGTGTGCCTGTTCGGCTGCATCCTCGAACGGCTCGTCGCGCCGGACCGCGCGCTCGATACCCTCCACGAGCACGTCGTCGCCGAGATGCCCGTACTTGGCCCGTCGCTGCAACCAATCCGGGCTCGCGAGCAGCTGTCTGCCGTAGCGCCACAATGCATCGCCACGCAGCTCGGTGAAGAGCAACGTCATGTCCCCGGGGTTCTCGCGCAGACCGGCCTGGCGCCAGCCGTCCTCGCTCCGGAACGCCTCCGCCACCGGAATTTGGAATTCCCGCACGCGCAGGCGCACTTCCTCGAGCGGTATCTCGCGCCCCTGCGCGTCGAAGAAGCGCAGCCCGTCGCAGTGATCGAAGATGCGCTGCAAGGTCTCGGCGCGATCCGGCCCGATCGTGTTGATCACGAGGCAGGTCCGCATTCGCACCGGCTCCGGCGCGAAGCCGGCGAAGCCGATGCCGCCGCCGCGATTGTTGCCGCCGTTGTGCGACAAGCGCGCCGCCTCCCAGATCGCGTCCACGTCCACCGCGACGCTCGCGAGCAAGCTGCCGACACGGCAGGAATCGTGCTCACGCCGCACATCGGATGCAGCGCCGGCATGCGCGGGCGCGGCGGCCGGCTCCGGCGGCTGCAAGGCGAAGCCGCTCTCCTCACTCTCGGCAACATTCGTCTCGCCTTCCGCTTCTGGTCGCAACTCGGCCTCGATCGCCTGCAATGCTGGGACCACGAGCGGCGGCTGCGGCGGCTCATGCTCCGGCATCTGGAGCAGATCGGTGCGGCCGCGCAGCTTGCGGATGTCGTCGAGCACCTCGCCGCGCTGAACGATCTGACCGTTCGCGTCGACCCACCCGTGCTCGCGATTGATGGCATCGAGGAGCACCGCGAGCTTCACCAAGTTCAGCACCGACCAGTTGCGAAAGCGCTGGCGCATGAGGGTGCGATCGTTCTGGATGGTGAGCTCCGCCTTGGTGGTGATGCCGCCGCGCGGGCAATCCAGATGACAGTTGCCGCACTGGTTGCAGCCGAAGGCCACCGCCTTGCCGATGGAGGCTTCGAGCAACCCGTCGGCGCCGGCGATCATCACCTTGAGCATGTCGAGCTCGCCGCGCAGGCCGCCGGAAGCGAACAGCTTGGTGCCGCCGGCAGCGCCGAACTCGCTGCCATTGCCGTCGCGAATGGGACGCATGCGTCCGGTGACGGCATCGGTCAACGGCTCGTGCATCAGGGCATGATGGGTGTGCAAGATGGTGCGGAACACGTCGGGCCAGCCGACGCGCGATGAATCGGCGTGATAGTTGCCCGAGCCGCCGAGCCCAGCATCCACCAGGAGATAGTCGACGACGAAGTTCGACCACATGCCCGCGGCAACGTAACGCGTGTAGGTAGAGCCCGTGATCTTGATGCCGCAGTGCACGCCGAAGTGCAGCCAGAGCCACACTTCTGCCGGCATGTCCTCGATCGAATAGATGTCGTGTTTGGGGTCCGGTGACAGCGCGTTCGTCCCCACGGGGATGTTGCGCGCGCGGCTCACCGTGGGCGTCACTTTCGGGCCCGCGAGCCTTCCGCCTTTGCCCGGCTTGGCGCCCTGATTGATCTTGATCTCGACGTCGCGCACGGCACGCAGGTCCGCTGCCGTGATGCCGAAATGCGCGGAGGCTGCCTGCAGCGATTCCCATCGCATCGCCGCACCGGGCAACCGCAACGGCCCACCTTCCCCCGACGAAGTAAGCGCCAAGCCGAGGCTACCTTCGATGCGCGCCAGCAGCATGTCCTCGCTCGCGGCGCCGAGACTGATGCTCGCGTGGTGCACCGGCCCGCTATAGATGGGCTCGCGCACACCGGTGCCCTCGAGCACCAGGCCGCTCGCTGTTTCGCGCAGGACGATGCGATGATCCGCGCTCGCCTTCCGCACCGACAACCCCGCAGGCGCCCCCATCGCGTGACCGCCCGCCTCGCGCGATGCGGCATCGACAGGGTGCAGGGCGATGGGCTGCGTGGTTTCGTCCGGCTTCCCAAGGACCACGAGAAAAAGTGTTCCATCCCCGACCGGCCCCGAGAGAGGCACCTCGAAACCGCCGGTCGCATCGGCCTGGAATTCGACGATTGTGCGCTCGGCCACCGCATCGAGGCTGAGCGCGCAGCGCGCGCGCGTGGGCACCGCGCCCTCGCGCTGAAATCCACGCGGCACACACAGGTTGATGTAATCGAGCGCGGCCGGATCACGGCGCAGGGCTTGCAGCGATGCTTCGACCGCTTGCCGCGACAAATTAAGCCCGATGCCGTCCAGCGACAGTGGCCCCAAATTGCCCTCGACGAAGAAATCGTCCACCTCGGGGAAGCGGCCCGCCGCCATCCGATACAGCACGTGCAGGTGATCGGCGCCGAGACTCTGGTTGGTGTTGTGCAGGTGATAGTTGGCGTTGCGATGCGCCAGCACCTTCGCCGCCGCCACCAGCTCGAGATCTGGCACGACCTGTGGCAATAAGCGCGAGACGCGGAAGTTGGCGCGTTCGGCTTCCGGAACCGGCTCCTCTCCCAGGCGTTGCAGGTTGTGGGCGCGATTGGTGCGAGCGAACTCGGGCGTCGCCAGCGCGTCCACCTCGCGCAGCCAGTCCTCGGTCCAGGTGATCGCCATGTTGTTCCCCGAAGTCTTCTGCACGTCGTCGATGCCCATGCACGACAAGAAATCGAGGATGGAATGCTGCCAGCATGTGAGCGTGGAAGAGGCCAGATCGGCGTTGGCGCGCGGCTCGCGCCGGCGAATGGCTTCCAGGACCGGCGCCGCGTCGGCGCCGCGAAACACCTCGGCGAACTCGGGGGCGAGCGCCAGCTCCGCC
>DASRJO010000121.1:0-4493 GCA_035649435.1 Candidatus Krumholzibacteriia bacterium
GTGCACTGTACGAGGCCCGCGATACAGGCGAAGATCCAACACGAGTCGGCGAAGCGCGCCGTGGCGGGCTCGAGATGGCCGTCGACGGTGAACGCTTCGAGCCAATGCGACGGGGGCATCCATCGCAGCCAAAGTCCAAGCGCCAACGACACGACTCCTGCCGCCGCCAGAGCGAACGTTCGCAGTCGAATTCCCACGAGGCCTCCCCATCGGCGCAGGGCTCGGGCTGTGAGCCCTGCCGGTACCCAGGGCGGTGAACCGCACGCGGCGAACGATCCGGTGCACGTCAGTGTAGGGGATGCCGCATCGCGCCCGCTGGCGGCCGAATCACCGCGTAGCGCACGCACCCTGGCCAGCGGCATCGTGTCGACGCTCGGCAGTTGCCACGACTTGCCTGCGACGGCATAATGGGTCGCCCTTCCAACTGAAGAGATCCATCGTGCTGCAGACTTCGAGCCCCCGCCCCAATGTGCGTCCGGCGACCCGACGCCGAGCTGTGGCGCTCGTGAGCCTTTACCTCGGCGCCGGTCTCGTCGCGGCGGGGTTGTTCCTCGCCTACCGCGTCTACGTGCATCACGCGACGTTCGCTGCGCGCGAGTTTTTCTTCCTCGGTGGCATCCACGCCGCCGACGACGACATCGGGTTTCGTTTGGCACCCAACCGCAATGGCATCGCCGTACTGCAGGACGGCGTGCGCGAGCCCGCGCGGAGAATCGCCGTCCGCACGAATTCATCGGGTTTCCGCGTGTCGCTCTCGGACGAAAACCCGGATGAAGTGAGCGGCGGCCTCGCCGGCATCGGCTGCTCGTGCACGTTCGGGCATGGAGTCGCCGCCGAAAGCACCTGGGTCGAGGTCGCGGCCACAGGTCTTGGGCTCGCGGCTGCCAATCTCGGCGTGTGTGCCTATTCGGCGGTGTCGAGCGTCGAGCTCCTGCGCCAGCACATCGACACCCTGCGACCGCAGCTCATCGTCTATGCCTACGGCAACT
The DNA here is from genome assembly GCA_035649435.1 of Candidatus Krumholzibacteriia bacterium. GTDB lineage: Bacteria > Krumholzibacteriota > Krumholzibacteriia > DASRJW01. The sequence goes on from DASRJO010000121.1 coordinate 990, forward strand.
TCCACCTCGAGCGCTCGCGGCAACCGCGGACCGACATCACCGTCTATCAGACGTACTTGACGACGCGCGCCGCGCAGCCGCAGCGGCTGCGGCCGCAATTCAACAATCGCTTGATCTTCGCGTTGTCGCCGCGCATCGAAGCCGAGTACTACACTGCCAAGCTCGAAAACCGCTCGCTCCGTTTTGACCTCGACAAGCTTGGCCTGTTGCTCCCGCTCGCGCTCCAGGACTTGCAACGCACCTTGCACCCGGCGACCGTGCGCGCCCGCTTCGCACCGCCGCCGGCCTTGAGCGACACGGCGCTCGCACGCTGGGTCACCTCCGAGTTGGTCGCCATGGCCCAGACCTGCGGCGCGCACGTGGCGATCCTGTTCTTCCCGGCGTTTCACGGCGAGCAACCCTCTCCTGGGCTGATGCACGTCCTCGGGACGTTGGCAGGGACGGAGGAGCTCTTCTTCGTCGACGTCGGGCCGCGATTGTTCGCGCAAGTGCTCGACCAGCAGGAGTACAGCGCGCACTTCCAAATCCCGCGTGACGGACACCCCAATGCGGCGATGCACCGGGAAATGGGTGTTGCGGTCGTGGAAGCTGCGCTGGCGCATGCACACACCCATCTTGGTGCCGGCGCGCAGCGCGCTCGGGCGCCGGACCTGGACGAAATCGAGCAGTAGGTCGTCCATGGTTGTCGCGCGTGATCGAGGAAGAGTTCTCCTGGCCGGGGGAGTTGCTCTACGGGTCCATTCCAACTGAGGCGCGCCCTACTCCGCAGAACGAGCCACGATGAAAAAGTTCACCACGGCGAGTTCTTCTGCAGACATTTGGCTGTACGGGGCACAGAAGCGACTCGGGGTCCCGAGATCCGCGATCAGGGTTCGCCCCGGAACGATGTCGACCACAGGGAGGTTTTCGCGAAAAGCGGTGGCGATCTGCGACGCACGCTGACGATTCTGGTACGAGGGCTTGTGCGAGTACATCGCCTCCCAGGCCCAGGCAGGCACACGCAGAAACTCGAACGGGCGAGCGTAGTTTCGGTGGTCGTTGACGTCGACATTGTGCGCGGTCACCCCACCGGGCATGAGCACACGAGCGATCTCACGGGCCACGCGCAGCGGATCTCGCACGTGCTCCAGCACGGAGTTCGAATAGACAAAAGCGAACCATCCATCGGGGAATGGCATGGCTTCCGCGGCTCCCTTGCAGCGATCGACCACACAGCCTCTGACACCCAGCTGTTCGTAGAGCCCCTCTAAGTGGTCACTGTGGTGCCACGGAAACTTGTCCAGCGCGTAGGTCTCGTGCCCGCGTTGGGCGAAGAGGCGGGCAACACCGAGCGAAGCCCCTGGGCCGATCTCCAGGACGCGGCCCACCGGCGGGCAAGCGTCCGAGAGGAGCTCGAAGACCTGACGACAATAGGTTGCGGAGTTCTTCTGTTCGGCGTCCGGAGCATCCCACAGGCGAGTGGGGCGATGCAGCAGCGAGTAGAGGGCTGGGTGACGATACATTTGGTTCCCGGCCGTGCGCTTGACGACTTGGAGCAGCCCTTCCGCGCGCCACCAGCTTCGTTCGTCTGACCTCATTCCCATGATCGTCCTCGTGCTGGGAGACGGTCGTGTCCCGTTGCCAGTGGAAACGCGTTTTCGTGCGCGGCCTGCGGCAATCCCCAGCGTAGTATGGTCACGCGGCCGCGTTCAAGACCTCCGTCATTGCATGTTCACCGTTGATCTTGGGCAACTGGATCGAGGCCCGGTCGCGGTGCTCGAGTCGAGCCGCACGAGTGTTGCCATCTCGTTGCCAAAACGCCTGATCGCGGGCGTTCTCAGGCGCCGCCGCGTGCCCCCGTGGAGCGTCGCAGGGGCACGACTTGTGAAGTGTCGTCGCGCTCGCGTTTGGGGGCCTCGGCGGGCGAGTCGAGCCTGCGCATCAAGGTCATGAAGCGCGTGCCGAGCTCGCTCGGCTCGGGTGTCGTGCGCAGAAGCTCGTGCAACGTGTGCAGGAAGGAACGCAGGTCCACCGGCTGCCCGCCATCGAGGCGCGCGCGATCGATCTGCCGCACGTTCGTGGGTTCGCTGTGCTCGTGCTCGAAGAAGAGCTTCTCGGAGAGTTTTTCGCCGGGGCGCGTGCCGCTGATATGCACCTGGATGTCCTCCATGAAGCGCAGACCCGAAAGTTCGACGAGCGTCCGTGCCAGGTCGAGGATGCGCACCGGTTTGCCCATCTCGAGCACGAAGACCTCACCGCCTTCGCCCATCGCGGTCGCTTGCAGGATCAAGCGCGCGGCTTCAGGGATGGTCATGAAGAAGCGCTCCATGTCCGGATGCGTGATGGTGATCGGACCGCCGGCAGTGATCTGTTGTTTGAACAATTGCACCACGCTGCCGTCCGAATCCAGGACGTTGCCGAAGCGCACGATGACGAAGCACGTGCGGCTGTCGCGATTCAGCTCGCGGACGATGATTTCGGCCGCGCGCTTCGATGCCCCCATGACGCTCGTGGGCTCGACCGCTTTGTCGGTCGAAACCAAGGTGAAACGCCCGACGCCGTATTGATCGGCCAGGAGCGCGATGCTGTGGGTGGCGAGGATGTTGTTGCGGATGGCCTCGTAGGGATTGTGCTCCATCATCGGCACGTGCTTGTAAGCGGCGGCATGGAAGATGTGCGTCGGCCGGTGCATGCGGAGAATCGACTCCATGCGTTCGCGGTCGCCGATGTCGGCCACCAGCGGCACGATACGCGTGCGCCCGCCGTGCACCATTTTCTCCAGGTCGCGCTCCAGGTAGAACAGCCGACTCTCCGACTGCTCGACCAAGAGCAGGACGGTGGGGACGTGGCGCAGGATCTGGTGGCAGAGCTCCGAGCCAATGGATCCCGCCGCGCCGGTCACGAGCACGGCTTCGCCCTCGAGCAGATGACGCACGGGGGTGTCGTCGAGCTCGACCGCTTCGCGCGGCAAGAGATCCTCGACACGCACGTCACGAATCTGTTGCACGACGCTGGTGCCGCGCAGCAGCTCCGCCAGGCCGGGAACGATGCGCACGTGCGCGCCAGCGCGGCGACACCAGGTGAGGATCTCGCGGCGCGCATCGGCGTTGAGAGATGGAATGGCGAGAACCAGCTCGCGCAGCTGCGGGCCGATGTAACGCACCAGATCGTGTCTGCCGCCGAGGACGCGCGCCCCGTGGATTTCCTTGCCCCACTTTTCGGGGTCGTCATCGATGAAGCCGCGCAGCTCGTAGCCGAGCTCGGGCGATTGCAGGATCTCGCGCGCCATCATGCTGCCGGCACGGCCGGCGCCGTACACGACCACCGGGCGCAGGGTCGCGCCGCTCTCGAAGCGCTGCGCTTGCGCCAGCGGACTCTCGCGCCAGATGCGCAGCGTGAACATGGACACGGAAAGCAGCGCCGTCGACAACAAGAAGTAGACCACGAGCACGGGCCACGGAATGGCCATCGGCGCGGGGATCAGGCTGTCGACACACAGCAGCACCAGCGTCGCCAGGCCCGCGC
>DASRJO010000122.1:0-5679 GCA_035649435.1 Candidatus Krumholzibacteriia bacterium
GATCCAGACCAAGTTCCGCGACGAGATCCGGCCGCGTTTCGGCGTCATGCGCGCGCGCGAGTTCACCATGAAAGATGCGTACAGCTTCCATGCCGACGATGCCTCGCTGGATCAAACCTACCGCGACATGCGTGACGCCTACACACGCATCCTCGAGCGCTGTGGGCTCGAGTTCCGCGTCGTCGAGGCCGATACCGGCGTCATCGGCGGCGCCGAGAGCCACGAGTTCATGGTCTTGGCCACGAACGGCGAGTCGGAGATCTTGTCGTGCGATGCGTGCGGCTATGCCGCCAACGCCGAGCGCGCCGAGCTGCGCCTGCCCGCAAGGCCCACGGCGCCAGCCGGCGATGCGCCGCAGCAAGTGTCGACACCGGGGAAGAAAACAGTGGCCGAGGTTTCGGCATTCCTCGGCGTGCAGCCGGCGGAACTGGCCAAGACTCTCTTGTTCAAGATCGCAGACCGCGATGTCGCCGTGCTCCTGCCCGGATCGCGCGATCTCAACGAAGCCAAGCTGGCGCGGCTCGCCGGCACGCCGCTCTTGCGCCTGCTCGAGGACGCCGAGGTCGAAGCATTGACGGGCGCCGCCGTTGGCTTCGCCGGCCCGGTGGGATTGCCGAGCGGAACGCCGATTTGGGCCGACCACAGCTTGCAGCAATCGACGAGCTGGGTGACGGGCGCCAACCGGTCCGATGCTCACTTGCGTGGCGTCTTGGTCGGGCGCGACTTCACGGTGGAGCGATGGGGCGATCTCGTGCTCGCGCGCGCCGGCGATGCCTGCCCGCGCTGTGACGGCAGCTTGCAATCGTCGCGCGGCATCGAGGTCGGCCACATCTTCAAGCTCGGCACCAAGTACAGCGAGAAAATGAGCGCCACGTTCCTCGACGAAACCGGCAAGGAACGTCCCTATGTCATGGGCTGCTATGGCTTCGGTGTCACCCGCACGGTGGCGGCCGCGATCGAGCAGCACAACGATGCGGCCGGCATCGTCTGGCCGCCGGCGCTCGCGCCTTTCGATGTCCTGGTGCTGCCGGTGCAGAGCACGCACGCGGAGACGCAGCAGCTGGCAGCCGATCTCTACGAGACACTGCGCGCCGACGGCATCGAGGTGCTGCTCGACGACCGCGATCTGTCGCCGGGCGCCAAGTTCAAGGACGCCGACCTGATCGGCATCCCCGTGCGGGTGACGCTCGGGGAGCGCGGCTTGCGCGAGGACAAGCTCGAGATCCGCGACCGCAAGACCGGCAACGTGCGCACGGTGCCGCGGGCCGAGCTGGCCCGGGCCGTGCGCGAAACCGTGCGGGGAAGCTGAGGCTCAGGCGGCGCGCAAGCGCTGCATGCTCACGGCCAAACGCGACTTGAGCCGCGAGGCGGTACGAGGGTGAATCAGGCGCGTCTTGGCGCTCTTGTCGATGATCGCTTCGATCTGGGGAAACGCCGTGCGCGCCGCGCTCGCGTCTTGCAGGGCGCGAAACTCGCGCAAGGCATGACGGAGTCGCGCACGCTTCGAGCGATTCACCAATCGCCGCTTGGCATCGCGCCGCAAAGTCTTCACGAACTGCTTGTGATGAGGCAAGGACCCATGACCTCCAGAGTGCCGAAAAACCGTGTCAAACTATCATGCCCCGCCAGCTCTGTCAACGCAGGACTGGGCTGCCGCGACATGCAGCGCCTGGGGCGAAAACATCCTCAACCTCGATGTCTGCACCGGGCCGCAATCCTGGCCCTGATCACGCTCTGCGCCGCTTCGCTCGCGGTTCCAGCCGCTGCAGCCGACTTCGCCATCCACGCCGCACGTCTCGTCGATCCGCGCCTCGGCCGCGTCCGCAGTCCGGTCTGGGTGACCATCGCCAACGACACGATCGCAGCGGTCGAATCGCACCCTCCGGCCGGCGTCTCGGTACTCGACCTGGGAGACGTGACCTTGCTCCCCGGTCTCATCGACGTACACACACACCTCGGCACCCGCGTCGGCATCCCGCCGCTCGAGCAGCTCAAGACGTCCGCGGCCCGAGTCGCGATCACGGGGGTCGAGAACTGCCGCCAGACGCTTCTCGCCGGCTTCACCAGCTGTCGCGACGTCGGCGGCAGCGAGGGAGTGGATGTGGCGTTGCGCGACGCCATCGCCGCCGGCGAAATCTGGGGGCCGCGCCTGCAGGTTTCTACATGGCCGCTGTCGATGACCGGGGGTCACGGCGACGATCGCAACCTCCTCGACTACCACTGGTGTTCGGATCTCGCCACGGGCGTCGCCGACGGCCCGGACGAGGTGCGCAAGAAGGTGCGCTTCGATATCCAACAGGGCGCAGACCTCATCAAGATCCTGGCGACCGGCGGCGTCCTTTCCGCCGGTGACGACCCGCGCCACACGACCTACACGCAAGACGAGCTGCGCGCCGCCTGCGACGAAGCCAAACGCCTCGGCCGTTTCGTCGCCGCGCACTGCCACGGCAAGGAAGGCATGATGTGGGCGAGCCTCGCCGGCGCGCGCTCGATCGAGCATGGCACCTACATGGACGACGAGGCCGCGAACCTCCTGAAGAAGAACGGCACCTGGTACGTCCCGACGCTCTACGTCATCGAACCGATTCTGGCCGAAGGCAACCCGCTGCACATCCGCGACGAGAGCCTGGCGAAGGCCGAGGCGGTGCGCCATCGCATGCGCCGAGCCTTCCGCACCGCACGCGAGCGCGGCGTGCGCATCGCCTTCGGCAGTGATGCCGGCGTCTTCGAGCATGGCACGCAGGCGCGCGAGCTCGCCATCTACGTCGAAGAGGGCATGACGCCGATGCAAGCGATTCAGACCGCGACGACCTCGGCCGCCGAGCTCATGGGCTGGACCGACAAGGTCGGCGGCGTCGCGCGCGGTCAGTTCGCCGACCTCATCGCCACCACTGGTGACCCGACCGAGGACATCACCGAGCTGCAGCGCGTGCGCTGGGTGATGAAGGGCGGCGTCGTGGTCAAGAACGAGCTGGGCGAGGAGTGAGCTCGGCCCATGGGCGTGGCGGCGTTCCGCGGTCAATGTGCTTGCCGTCAAAACGACGAGCGTGGAGGCGCACTCGTGCCACAGCGCCACGCACCGGGTGAGCTACCGAACGATGCCCTTTGTCTCACTTTCGTCGCTGAATGGCCCCTTGTCTCCTCCCTCGGCACCACGGATCTGGACTGCCAGCTGTCTTCCGGATCCCCCGGAAAACGTGGAGCGGTGGCCAGTGGATCACCATTGACGCTCCTCGACCTGGAGGAATCTGCGACCTTCCGCGCTGGAAAACGGGTAGCCTGTGGATCACGATTGACGCTCCTCAACCTCGAATCTGCGACCTCCCGCGCTGGAAAACGTGGAGCAGTGCGTCAGTGGATTCCGATTGACGGTCCCGGACCTGGAATCTGCGACCTTCCGCGCTGGAAAACGTGGAGCCGTGCGCCAGTGGATTCCGATTGACGCTCCTCGATCTGGAATCTGCGATCTCCCGCGCTGGAAAACGTGGAGCCGTGCGCCAGTGGATTCCGATTGACGCTCCTCGACCTGGAATCTGCGATCTCCCGCGCTGGAAAACGTGGAGCCGTGCGCCAGTGGATTCCGATTGACGGTCCTCGATCGGAACACAGTGGCCAGGAACCCTTGGCCTCCAAAGGAGAATGTGGAGCCGCCTCGCTGGTGGAAGTCGTTCCTTCGGTTTTGAGCCAGAGCAGCGACCTCATCCTCGACCTCTCTTCAGGTGATACGAAACGATCGTTGCACCAGTCGCGCACGCAGCGGTGCAAGAACTTGCTCCATCGACTGATGGAAACTTCGTGCCAGGCCAAAGTGTGGCCAAATTCATGGAGTTCTCTTCCGGGGCGCGGCCACAGCTGTCGACCAACGTGACACATTTCGTCCACGACGTTGACAGCTTGATTCAACCCTAGGTCAACGATCACGTGGTGCTCCAATTAGGCGATTCATCTCCGCGTAAGTCCACCGGTGGTCGCCGCACACGTTTGTTAGGATCGATTCGCGGATCAATGGGTCCGCTCCGAGCGCAGCGACAGAGACAGCGTTGGTGGTGCTAGAGTGAGCTCGTGCGGTACTCGGGGGATGACTCGTCTCCTGGGGCTCAAGTAAACTGGTGCGAAGCGATTGGAGTTGGCCGCCGCAGCCCGGATGTAGTTCGTCTTCGGACACTCTAGGCCGGCAGCCGAGGTTGCGGGTGTGAGTGGGTTGCAGGACGGCTACCACAGAGAGAAATCGGAGGATCGATGCGGCGGTTTGTCGCCGTGCTCTGGGTGACGCTCTTCGTATTGCCACGACCCAGCCTCGGCCTCACATGGACTCGAGTCGAGGCCGTGCCCGCGGCGGACGTGTACTCTATCCAGCGTCACGGAACCACGCTCTACGCCGGCTCGAGCGATGTCGCCTACATCGGCGCCGACGAGGGTACGACATGGACGGCGACGGCTTCCGTCAACCCCGCCGCGGCTGGAGTCGAGTCAGTCGTTCCGACGGGCGGAGCCCTCTGGGCCGGGACCTATGGTCACGGCGTGTATCGCAGCATCGACGCCGGGGTGAACTGGCAGCCGGTCAACACCGGTCTCGCCGGGCTCGGAGCCACGCACATCATCGAGATGGTGGAGAGCGACGGGAAGCTGTACGCGGGAACGAGCGGAGCCGGCATCTTCGCCCTCGACCTCGCAACGACGACACAATGGACATCGTTCAATGCCGGCTACCCAGTGGACACGGCCGGAGGCGTGAATGATCTCGTGCTTCACGGCACGACGCTCGTCGCGGCTGCAGGGGCCAACGGCTTCGTCTATCGCTTCCCGGCCGGAGCGACCCTGTGGCTGGAAGTCGCCATCTTGCCGCCCATCGCACCAGGCTTGCTGTCGACCGATCTCGTCGTGAGCGCGGGCGACCTCCTGGTGGGCACGACGAACCGCGTGTACCGCAGCGAAGACGGCGCCCAATCGTGGACCTTCGCGGGCGACGGATTGTCGCGCGGAACCTCGGTCCTCCTCGCGAGCAGCGGCTCTGTGCTCTTCGCCGGCGTCGACTTCGATTTGAACAACCACCGGCTGTACCGGAGCGGCGACCGCGGCGCCACCTGGCAACTCATCGACGAGTTCCTCGGCGTCTATCTCTATGGACTCGAGGTCGCAGGGGACAAACTGTTCGCCGCGCGCACGGATGGGCTGTGGTGGACCCCCCTCGCCACGACTGCCCTCCAATCGTCGACGTGGGGAAGCATCAAATCCCGGTTCAGGGATTGACGACTCGTGGACGCAATCGTCCAGGAGAAACGCGTGCGAACGGGCGACAATCTTCTTCAGGGCGCACTCGTAGTCGCGGCGGTCTTGGGAGCGCCGGGCATTCCGCAGGCTCGAGAGCAGTCTGAACACTCCTACTGGAACGATCGCCGCGCAGTGCTGCTCGCCGTGACTTGGCTGTATGATGATCGCTTCGTCGCCGCGGAAGTGATCGAGGACCATGCTCGGCCGGGGCTCGCCGAGTCTCTCCTCGCAGCCGCCCCGAGTTGGCCGGTTTCGGACTGGGTGCGCCCGCCTTCCGGCCGATCGCGCGGTTACACCGTCTGCTTCGCGCACGTCACAGACCGCACCGCGGCCTCGAACCCGAGCGCTGAGCATCTGCCCGCGTCCACCCGGGCCTTACTCTCCAGCGGCCTGTTCGTGGAGTGGATG
>DASRJO010000123.1:0-2436 GCA_035649435.1 Candidatus Krumholzibacteriia bacterium
CCATATGCGCGCCCAACAGCCGGACTGCACGGATGCCGATCTCGAGTTCCTCACCGAGGCGTTCAATCGCCAGCTCGTGGGCGTGAACGCCGAGATCTGGGTGCATACCTGCTGGGGCAATCCCAATCAGCAGCGCGTGCACTGGAAGGTGCCGAGCTACGAGCGCGCCCTGCCGCATCTGCTGCAACTCGACTGCGATGTCTTGACGATCGAATGCGCGAGCTCGGACGGCCAGGACCTGCATCTCTTCAAGAGCATCAAGACCGACAAGAAGATCGGCATCGGCGTGGTCAACCATTGCAACACGGTGGTCGAGCCGGCCGAGCACGTCGCGGCGCTGATCCGCAAGGCGCTGGAGTATATTCCCAAGGAGCAGCTCGTCATCAGCACCGATTGCGGCTTTGGCCGCGAGGGCCTGTCGCGGCGGATTGCGTTCTACAAGTGCGTCGCCCTGGTCGAGGGCACCAATATCGTGCGCCGCGAGCTCGGCCTGCCGGAAGCGCGCGTGCGGGCGGCCGATCCGAAGTTGTGGTTCGCGGGGCGCGAGCCCATCCGGTAAATTGCGGGAAACAAGCCAGTGCTCCTGCTGCTGGGAGTCAATCAACCACCCGGCGGGAGGCCAACGCGACGCGCCACGTTCCCTTTGCCACGCCTGTTAGCACTCGCGGGCGGCCGATCGATGGAGCCACCTCGGACGTGGACGCAAATGGGCGCGCAAGATTGAGCGACAACCCGTATTTCCCGCGTTTGTTTAGCTCCGTGAAAGTCGGCGAACGCACCTTGCGCAATCGCGTCGTGCTGACGGCGACGCTCACAAACTACGCGGCCGGCCATCGCGTCACCGATCGCTGGACGAACTTCCTGGGCGAACGCGCCAAGGGCGGCGCCGGGGCGATTGTCACCGAGGTCATCGCAGTCGATCCGGCGGCGCTCGCCCATGGCGCGATCGTCGCCGGCTACGACGCAGGCAACGAAGAGGGGTTCAAGCGCACGGCGGAGGCAGTCGAGGGCGCGGGCGCCTGTCTCATCGCGCAACTCTGGCACCCCGGGCGTCAGCAGCTTTGGAGCCCGGTGTGGTCGCCGAAGGGCATCTCGGACCAGCCGGACGCCTATAGCTGGACAGTGCCGCATGTCATGACCACCGACGAGCTGCGGCAGCTAGTCGAAGAATATGTCTCTGTGGCGCTGCGGCTCGAGCGCTGCGGCTTCGGCGGCGCGGAGCTGCACGGCGCCCATGGATACTTGATCTCGCAGATTCTTTCACCGTGGTCGAACCAGCGCTGCGACCGGTACGGGGGCCCGCTGGAAAACCGCGTGCGTTTCGTCGAGGAGGTTTGCGACGGCATCCGATCGACGTGCGGCAAGGACTTCGTGATCGGCCTCAAAATGCCGGGTGACGAGGGCGTCGCAGGTGGCATCGATCCGGACGAGGCCGCGCGCCTCACGGCGGTGCTTGTCCGTCACGGCACGCTCGATTATTTCGCCTACAGCCAGGGCAACTTCACCAACAGCTTGGAAAACCACGTGCCGGACATGCACTTTCGGCGTGCGCCTTTCCTCGACATTCACAAGAAAGTCCGTCCCGCTGCAGGCGGCAAGCCCGTGATGGCCATCGGCCGCATCGCGATGCCGTCGGAAGCCGAAGTCGCGATCATGGAGGGTGCAGGCGATCTTGTCGGGATGACGCGGGCGCTAATTGCGGACGCCGACTGGCCGAACAAGGCGCGCGAGGGCCGCGTGGGCGACATTCGGCCGTCAAGCTACGACAATTTCGCGTGGGGTGAGGTTCATCTTGGCAAGCCGCTTGCAGAGATACACAACCCGCAGCTCGGCACCCCAGGCGAATCCAACTGGCGACCGATCCGCGCGACTAGCAAGAAGCGTGTTGTCGTGGTGGGTGCTGGCCCGGCGGGCATGCAGGCGGCGCGCGTGGCGGCGCAGCGCGGGCACGACGTGACACTCGTGAGTGCGTCACAGGGACTAGGCGGCAAATTGCGCTGGGAGGCGCAGCTCCCCGGTCGCGACGAGTATCGCAACGTCCTCGCTTGGATGGAACGACAGCTGCGCGAGGCCGGGGCGAAACTCGAATTCGGCGGGATGGCGACCCCCGACGGCGTGATGGCGCTCAATCCCGAGACCGTGATCCTCGCTACGGGCTCCAACTTGCGACCGCCGAAGGGTGTCGCAGGCGGTTCGTCGGCTCGCGATTGGGACGGCGATCTGCTGAATGTCCGCTCCGACAGGACGGCGGTGCTTTTCGACATGGACCACAGCGCCGCAACCTACGCCGTGGCTGACGCACTGACCGATCGCTATGCGAAGCTCGTGCTGCTCACCCCGCGCACGCAGATCGCCCGCAACGTCAACTACTGCAGCGCCATCGGCATCCACCGCCGACTCTACCAAGCCGATGCCGAGATCATCGTGGCGGCCGAG
>DASRJO010000124.1:0-6155 GCA_035649435.1 Candidatus Krumholzibacteriia bacterium
CTCGGCCGGCATAGAGCACGGCGATTTGCGGCAGCAGCACCCCCGCGATGGCGCCGGGGAGCAGCATCGCAGCGCGCAGCGACAGGGCGTACGCGATCGAGTAGAAGGCGATCTGCGGCGCGGTCGACCACAGCGACAGCAGGAAGACTTCCGAGCGCTGCCACACCACGAGATCGAGGAACAAGATGCCGGAGAGCGCCAGCAGGGCGCTTCTCACCTGCTGCCGCAACGCCGTGTCGAGTGGCGGCGCGCGCCAGGCGACGAGGTCGCGCACGGCGGAGAGACCACAGCCGGTGGCGAAGCAGGCGACACCGCCCATCGCGAGCAGCACACCGTAGACGGAGGTGCCGCGCCACAAGCACAGGAGAACTGCAGCCACCCCCAACGGAGCTTGCAGCAGCTGCAGCAGGAGAATGCGATCGAAGCGACGGCGCCCGGTGAGGATGGAGAGGAGGAGCGTATTCCACACCGCCCACGGCACGGTCGCGACGACGATCCAGAGGAGCGGTCGCGGCGCCGCGAACGGGACCCCCGCGCGCACCAGGATCACGAGCACCACTGTGGCCGCCATTCCGACGCCGAGACCGAGGCGCACGGCGCGACCGGCGATCTGGTCGGCCGTGCTCGATTCCTCGTGCGCGGCGATGAAACGCGTGATCGCGTTCGGGCCGCCCAAGGTCACGAGTGCGGTCACCACGCCGAGAAGCCACGTGCAGTAGCCGAAGATTCCGGCCGCCTCGGGACCCAGCTGCCGCGCCACCGCGACGCTGATCACGAAGGCAGACGCGGTGACCGTCAGCTGACTGAAGAAGTTGAGCTCCGTGCTGCGGGCGAGGGTCTTATGCATCGTCGACTCGCCGCACGTAGACGTACAGGCTCTTGGCGCAGAAGCGATTGCCGATGCGGCGACAAACGTCGCCGAGATGCAGCCGATCGAGAACGCGCCAGGGCAGGAGCAAGAGTCGGCTCAGCCACGCTCGACCGAGCGGTTGTCCGGTGCTGTCGAAGCGCGTGCGCAGCAACGCATGCACCAACCAGAAACCGCTCCACTCACAGTTGCGCTGCTCGTGGTGCTCGATCTCGAAGCCGCATCGACCGAGCAGCGCGAACAGCTCCCTCTGACGGAAGACACGGACGTGGCCGCTGTCCTGTCGCCAATAAGGATGCAGCCGGGCGAACAAGCGCTCGCTCCACCATGTGGGCACCGCAATGCATGCGCCTCCGCTACGACGCAGCACGCGCCGGGTTTCGTCGAGGACGATACGGGGGTCGGCGACATGCTCGAGGACTTCGGTGGCGCAAACGGCGGCGAAGCTGCCATCCCGATACGGCAGGTGCTCGCCGTCGCCGACCGTGACCTGGCCGCGGATCGTGGCGCCTTCGAGTGCGCGGGCGCAGATTCGCGCCAGCGCCGGCTCCGGCTCGAGCCCATGCACGCAGAGCCCCGCGTCCGCCAGCCGGCGGGCGCGATCGCCGCGCGCACAACCGAGGTCGAGCAGCGCCGCGCCGGAAACGAGCCGCAGGCGCCCGAGGCGAATGCCGTCCACGTCACGCAACTCGGGATCTCCAAGGACACAGCTTGCAGTCGTGGTGACGAGGAGCGATGGGGCGGATCGAGACCGTCGGCGTTATTCTTCCTCGCTCTCGCGCAGCTTCGCCAACACCGAATAGTCCTCGAGTGTGGTCGTGTCGCCGACCGTCTGCTTGCCGGAGGCGATGTCCTTCAACAGCCGGCGCATGATCTTGCCGCTCCGCGTCTTCGGCAGTGCATCGGTGAACCGGATGTCGTCGGGCCTGGCCAGAGCGCCGATCTCGTGGGTCACGTGCTGCTTGAGCGCGGTGCCGAGGTCCGGGCTGGGCTTCAGTCCCTGCGCCAAGGTGACGAAGGCGACGATGCCCTGGCCCTTGATCTCGTCGGGACGTCCGACGACGGCGGCTTCCGCCACTTGCGGATGGCTCACGAGCGCGCTCTCGATCTCCATCGTGCCGAGGCGATGGCCGCTCGTGTTGATCACGTCGTCGACGCGCCCCATGATCCAGTAGTAGCCATCCTCGTCACGCCGCGCGCCATCGCCGGTGAAATAGCACTGCGGGATGTCGCTCCAGTATTGCTGGACGTAGCGCTCCGGATCGCCGAAGAGAGTGCGGGCCATGGACGGCCAGGGCTGGCGCAGCACCAAGAGACCGCCGCCGCTCGGGCCGACCGAAGTGCCGTCGCGATTGACGACATCGGGAACGACGCCGAAAAACGGCCGCGTCGCCGACCCGGGCTTGGTGGGCGTCGATCCCGGCAGCGGCGTGATCATGATCGACCCTGTTTCCGTCTGCCACCAGGTGTCGACGATCGGACAGCGTTCCTTGCCGATGACCTTGTGATACCACATCCACGCCTCGGGGTTGATGGGCTCACCGACCGAGCCCAGGAGGCGCAGGCTCGACAGATCGTGCCGCAACGGCCACTGCTCGCCCCAACGGATGAAGGTGCGGATCGCTGTCGGCGCCGTGTAAAAGACATTGACGCCATGGCGCTCGACCATCTCCCAGTAGCGATCCGGCTGCGGCTGGTTCGGTGCGCCTTCGTAGACGAAAACGGTGGCGCCGTTCAGCAGCGGTCCATAGGCGATGTAGCTGTGACCGGTGACCCAGCCGACATCGGCAGTGCACCAGAACACATCCTCGTCCCGCAGGTCGAACACGTACTTCGAGGTCAGGTAGGTTCCGACCATGTAACCGCCGGTGGTGTGCACGACGCCTTTGGGGCGCCCCGTGGTGCCGCTGGTGTAGAGGATGAACAGGGGATGCTCGGAATCGAGCGGTGTCGCCGGACAATGGGCGTCGGCCGATTCCACCAGCTCGTGCCACCAGTGATCGCGCCCGCCTTGCATGCGCACTGGGCCCTGCGTGCGGCGCACGACGACCACATTTTCAATGCTCGGGATGCGCGGCAGGGCCTCGTCGACGGCATTCTTGAGCTCGATCACAGCACCGCGGCGGTAGCCGCCATCGGCAGTGACGAGCAACTTGGCCTTGGCGTCGTTCATGCGGTCAGCGACGGCCTCGGCACTGAAGCCGCCGAAGACGATGCTGTGCGTCGCACCAATGCGCGCACAGGCCTGGATGGCCACGATCGTCTCGGGAATCATGGGCATGTAGATGCCGACGCGGTCCCCGGGCACGACACCGAGCTTCTTCATGACGTTGGCGAAGCGGCAAACCTCGCGATGCAACTGTGCGTAGGTGAGCGTCCTCACCTCGCCGGGCTCGCCCTCCCAAATCAGCGCTGCTTTGTGACGTCGCGCGCCGTGCAAATGCCGATCGAGACAGTTCTGCGAGATGTTGGTCTTGCCACCCACGAACCAGCGCGCCCAAGGCAGCTTCCACTCGAGGACGTGCTGCCACGGTTCGAACCAATGCAGGTCCTTTGCGACCTCGGCCCAGAATTCCTCGGGCGCATCGACGGAGCGTTGGTACATGCGGTCGTAATCTTCCATGCGACAGAGGTGCGCACGTGCAGCGAAGTCGGCAGGAGGATGGAACACACGCTCTTCGCGCAGCAGCGAGTGGATATCCGACATGCGTGTCCTCCCGCAGATCGAGGGCGATTCACCCTAGCGATGGCCCGACACGCTAGCAGAAGCCCCGATCGGCCGCCACGAGATCCCACGACGGCGCGTCATCCGGCGCGTCGGGAACCTCGCGCACGCCGTCCACTGCGCGGATCTCAGGCGTGTGTGGGAGCTTCGAGAACGCCCTGCACGCGTGCAGCCACTCGGTCCCAGGTGAAGCGTTGGGCGCGGGCCGGACCGGCACGGCCCAAGCGCTCGCGCAGCTCCGCTTCGTGCAGGAGGCGTTCCATCCCGGCCGCGAGTGCGTCCGTGTCGTCGGGCTGCACCAGCAGCGCGGCGTCGCCGACCGTCTCTGGCAGAGCGGTGACGTTGGCGGCGAGAACCGGGGTACCGCAGGCCATGGCCTCGAGCGCGGGCAAGCCAAAACCTTCGTACAGCGACGGCAACACCAAGCCGCGCGCGCCGCGGTAGTAATCCGGCAGGATGGATTCTTCGACCTCGCCCAAATCCACGATGCGATCGGCGACACCCGCGCTGCGTGCGACATCGCGCAAAGCGGCCTCGGCGTGGCCGGTGAGCAGGAGGTGCACATTCCAATCGCGCGGCAAGCGCGTGAAGGCCCGCACCAAGCGCGAAAGGTTCTTGTGCGGTTTGTGATTGCCGACGTAGAGCAAATAGGGATGGCCGGGGTCGTGACATGGGCCCTGCGGGGAAAACGCGGCGGTGACGCCCGCGCCGACGACGTGGACTCGCTCCGGGGGGATTCCCGTCCACTCGAGGATTTCATCTTGGGAGAACTGCGACAACGTCAGCACGCGCGCACCGCGCCGCGCCGCGTCGCGCACGACCTCGCGGTAGTACAGCCGTTTCGTCAGGCTGGATTCCTGTGGAAAGCGCAAATGGATGAGGTCGTAGATCGTCATGACCACGGGCACTGGGCTGCGCCAGGGTGGATTGAATCCAGGCGTGAAATAGAGTCGCGGCCGGGCGCGACGCAGCACCCAGTGCAGCGCCAGAGGTTCGAGCGGATGCAGCGGGCGCAGCGCGAGCGGCAGCGCTTGCGAACCCGGCAGGCGCGACAGGATTTCGTGGGCGAAGCGGCCGATCCCGTGCGCGCCGCGCCAGCGCGCGTCCACCATGAGAGGCGCTCTGCTCACGTGGAGTTCTCCGCCGCCGGCGCGCCAGGCGGTCCGCCACGCAAGGAACGAATGAATCCGGCGTCCACGAGCCCGAGACGCCAGGCGGCACCGGCGAACAGCAAGATCGTCCCCCCGCCGGCGATGACCACATAGAGGATGGATGCGAGCAGCGAGGGATGTGCGGCCGGCACGATGCGGCTGCCGATCGCATGCACGACGAGCCCGGTCGCGGTGGCGAGCGGCAGGGCCCAGAGCACGCGCAGATCGAGCCGCCAATGCCGCCGCCAGGCGACATAGGTGGACAAGCACAGCACGACACAGGTCTCCATCACGACGCTGGTCGTCGCCACCGCCATGTAGGAGAAATGTGGCACCAGCAAGGCATTGCTCGCCAGGCTCGCCATCGCCAGTAAGGTATAGAAGCGCAGGATCAACCCCTGGCGCGACTCGGCGAGGAGGAGATGCGAGAAGCTCATGCCGAGAAAAATGGCCGGCAGCGACAACGCCAGAACACGCATCGGAGCCGTGGCGCGCGACTCGCCCAAGATGCTCGCGATCTGCGGCGCCAGCACCAGGATCTCCAACGCGGAAGCCACTCCGGCCAGGAACATGACGTCGAAGGTGCGCTGGAAAGTCTGCCGCAACCGATCGGCGTTCTCCGAGGCCAGACGCGACAGCAGCGGGTACACCAGCGCGATGAACAAGCCGGGGAAGGTGATCACCACCTCGTGCACCTTGCTGGCGACGCCGTAGATGCCGACGTCCTCGGCCGGCCGCAGCAGCGACAACAAGAGAGTGCCCACTTGCACGCGCAGCAGGCTCAGGATCAGGACGCCGGCGACCACGATCGATTCGCGCAATAAGGCACCGACGAGGGGACGATGCAGCTCGGGGCGGAAGGTCTCGAGGCGGCGCGCGACGAGCCACGCGTAGGCGAGATTGACGGCGTTGGCGAGTGTGAACGTCAAGCCCACCGCGATCAGGCCGCCACCCGACTGGGCCACCCACAAGATGCCGGCCAATGCCACCAGACGCGACCCGGCCTCGCCGATGACGGCGAGGTCCATGCGCAGGTGCATGCGAAAGATCGCGGTGAGGAACTGGCTCAGCAACCGGATGTACTCGTTGAATGCGAGGATCCCGATGGTGAGCTTGACCACCGGCTGGTACGTCGGAAAGCGCTGCTCCGGAATCCACTGGGCGACGACGAAGGCGAGGCCGAGAGGGAAGATCGTCCACAGCAGGCGGAGCCCGAGCGCGGTGCCCAAGATGCGCCCGCGTTGTTCCGGTTCCTGCATGGCCTTGCGCACCGAGACCAAATACAGCCCCGACTCGCCGAGGATCATGAACAGACCGACATAGACCGACGCGGCGGTGAACTGTCCGAACGTCGCGATGCCAAGATGGCGAATCAGGATGGCGTTGAAAGTCATCGACGCCACCAGGCCGA
>DASRJO010000125.1:0-3428 GCA_035649435.1 Candidatus Krumholzibacteriia bacterium
GCATGCGGCGGACCGGCGCATCCATGGCACCGGCTTCGGCGCCGTAGCCCACCGCCAGCTTGTTCTGGGCCGTGGCGATTCCGAGCGCGCCGACCATCATCGTCGTGAGTGCGTTGGCGAACTTGCTCTTGAACATCGAGCCTTCGCAAGTGACGACACCGTGATGCTTCGGAACCTCCCGGAACAGGAGGCCCGGAAAGACTGCGGGCAGCTTCACTTGGTGCGCGTCGCCGAAGTAACCGCGCGAGAGCGCGAAATCCTGGCTCAAGACCGTGAGGTCGATTCTTTCCTCGCCAAGGACACGTCGCACCTGGCGCAACATTTCCTCGACCCGCACGTCGGCGCCGGTGTTGCGCGTGCCGTTGTAGCCGGCGAACAGTAGCTTGAGCCTCGTCCCCGGTGTCCACGGCTTCCCGGCCCCGAGGGCCCAGCGCACCTTGGACAGCTCGATGAGCCCGCTCATCCACCCGATGAGGAGTTCGTCCATCATGGTCGTTCGCCTGCCGTGGGAGCGGGGGACGCCGCATGCCTGCGTGCCGGTGTGTCATCGCGCCGAGTGCTGTCGACGGTCGCGCGAGCCGGTGCCGAAGCGGGGTCAGCGGGCCATTCCTGCGCTGGATATTGGAAATGGACCGCGGTGGCGAAACGCAACAAGCCGAGACTGTACTCGGAAAAGCGCCGCGGCTCGCACCCACGCTCGGTCACGATGCGCTGGTTGTCGAACACCGTGTTCCAGTAGAGATACGGCAAGAACACCTTGAGCAACGATCCCACGTGACCGGCGCGTGTGCCTCGCTGCGACGCGAGCGCCGCGACGACGGCGTCGAAGGGCCGACGCACGAACGGTGCGTACAACGGCCGCCGGCCGCCGCGTGCGTCGGCCAGCGCGTCGGTCAGCTGGCGGAAAGTTTGCGCGCCCGTGCCGGAGGACAGATGGTAGATGCCGTGCGCGGGCTTGTCCTTCAGGTGCAAGGTGGAGATGGAATCGGCGACGAACTCCACCGGCACGATGTCGACGCGATGCAGAGGATTGAAGGGCAGCACCGGCAACCCGGCCAAGAACACGAAGGCGCGCACCATGTCGAATTGGGTGGTCTCGCCGCGCCGGCTGTCGCCCAGCACGATGCTGGGACGGAACACGAGATGGCTCGTGTCGGGCGGCAGCAGCTCGTGCAGCATGTGCTCGCAGAACTTCTTCGTGCGCGCGTAGGGGTCGTAGTCCGATCGTGCCCAGTCGATGGACTGGTCCTCGGTCACGACTTCATCCTGCCGATGGCCGGCGACCGCCACGGTGCTCACGTGGCTGAAACGGCGCAGGCCGTTGCTCGCGTGAATGCGCCGCGCGAGCTGCAAGGCCTCCAAGGTGCCACGCAGATTGACGTTGAGGCAGCTCTTCTCGGAACGTCGATTGAGAGAAGCGGCGCAGTGAATGATCGAATCGGTCGATTGCACCAGTCGCTCGTACTCGCCGGATTCCAAGCCGAGGTCGCCGAGCGTCAAATCGCCACGGAACATCTGGATCCGTTGGCGCAAGTGCTGGTGGAATGTGGGGAAATCGAGGTGCAGCTGCAGCGCCTGCCACAGGCGGCGATCGGCCTCCGCCGCATCGCGGGCGCGCACCAGGAGATTGAGCGACTGTCCTTGCGCAAGAAGATTGGCGGCGACGTGCGCGCCGATGTAGCCGGTGGCGCCGCTCAGAAAGATCGCCATTACGCTTGAGTCCCGATCGTCTCGACGCCGCGCGGCACCTCGGGCGGCACCGGCTCCGGGAGCCGGAAGCGGAAGCGCGTGCTCGTCTCCAGCGTCCTGCCCTCGATGAGTGGATAACACCACCGGCGCATGGCGGGGATGTGCACGTCCACCCAGTAGCGGTGCCAGTCGAACTCGCTCATTTCACAGGCGAAGGCGGCACGCTCCTCGGCCGGGAGCGCCGCGGACAACACCCGAATGTTCTCGGCCTCGAACACATGCTCGTTGTAGAGGATGAAAGGCTCGTAGATTTCCACCAGCTTGGCGATGCGGCCGACGGCGCGCTCGGCGCGCGCGAGGTGGCTGCCGAGCGGAGTGGCGGATAACAGCCGGCGGAGGCTGCCGAGGACGGCCTTGTGCCTCGGCGCCGACAGCGTCTGGTAGCGCCGCTTCGACACAGGGATCGCGTCCATGCGCGCCTTCCACCAGGAAAGGTAACTGCGCTGTTCGATGTAGTGTTTGCGGTGCGCCAGACTGGTGAGCTCGATCACGCGTGTCATTCCCAACGGATTGCTGACCGAGCTCGCCATTTGATAGAGCGGCTCATGGCAGCGGCGCACCAGGGCGGCCGCCACCAACGTCATGCCCTTGCACACCAGGTCCACCGGAACCACGTCGAGACACTTGCGCTCGTTCGCGGGCAGCTGGCGAAAGGTCGTGCCCAGCAGCCACGAGAGCGGCGCCGAGGTGTTGATGCCCTCGTTCCAACCGGCGAACGGTTGATCCAGGGAGGTTTCGACGATGGCTGGGCGCACGATGGCGATGGGAAGACCCCGGCCGCCGCGCACGAGCAGCGATTCGCCCAGACTCTTGGTGAAGGTGTAGGCATTGGGCCAGCCCAATTCGCGGGCGCGATGCCGGCCGACTTCGGTGAGCACGCGCCGCAACCAGCCAAAGCGGCTGCCGTTGGACGCCGTGCCTTCGAGTGGGGTTTCGAGCTCGGCCACGAGCTTGGGGTTCGGGGGCCATTGGCGCGCGTCCTCGATGCGCTGGCGCAGCTCGGCGTGTTCCCGCTGGGCATCGAAGCCGGCCTGCGCGCGCGGCGAGTAATTCGGCTGCAGCTGCTCCGTGATCCGGCCCTCTTGCTCGCCGACGACGAAGCATGTGGACAGATGCAACAACGCGGCATGCTGACTCGTGCGGATGAATTCGAGCAGATGCTGCGTCGCGTCGACATTGGCCGCCAAGGCGTTGCGCAGATCTGGGTTGAAATCGGTCAGGCCGGCGCTGTTGACCACGACATCGATTTGACGGCGGAGCGCATCGAGCGTGTGGGCGGCGATGCCAAGGTCGGGCTTGGTCACGTCACCTTCGACGATCTCCACTCGGGAGCGGATGAATTGCGCCAGTCCGTTTCCGTGGCGCTCGTGCAGCCCGGCGAACACCGGACTTTCTTCCATCATGGTCTCGAAGCGGCGCTGCGCGCTGGCGGCTTGCTGCCGACGAATCAGCAGGTGGATCTTGCCGATCTCGGGCAAATGCGTGAGCACGTGCGCCAACCAGACCTTGCCGATGAAGCCCGTGCCGCCGATGAGCAACACTTGCTTGCCGGCGAGTGTGGTGCGCACGGACAGGTCGTGCACGCGTTGCTTGCCAGGGAAGAAAACGACCGGCCGCCGCCGCGGTGGCGCGGACGGCGGTTGCACGTGCAGCACCGCGCGACGCAGGGTCTCTTTGTC
>DASRJO010000126.1:0-10235 GCA_035649435.1 Candidatus Krumholzibacteriia bacterium
TCGCATCAATCCGCTGCAGACCCTGGTCTACGTGCTGGTCGACGATGGCAACGATGTCAAGCTCACGACATCGTCGCTGATGAGCCTCGCCTTGACGACCTCATTCGGTTGGCGCGACAAGCGCATGATCGATGTCGCGGTGGACAGCGTGGCGCGAATTCGCTTCGCCTATGGCGCCAGCAGCCTGAACGTGCGCCATGACGCCGAAGCCGGCTGGGTCACGGACGGGGAAGTGCCATGGCGCGTCGATCCGACGCGCATGCGGAGTCTGGCGCTGCAGTTGGCGTCCTTGCGGGCCATCGGAGTCGAGGCGGAGAACAAACAGAACGCGCACCGGTTGGGCTTGGGGAATCGACTCATGAGCGCCATCCTCGAGGACGGCACGGGTCGTGTGCTCGGAGACTTGACCATTGGCGGCGCGATGATCGAAGGTGCCTACTTCGCCGTCGTTCCCGACAAGCCGGAGATCTTCCAGATGGAAGGGCATATCGTCGACACGATGCTCGACCTGGTGCGCGAGCCACGCGATCGCCGCATGTTCCCTGCCTTCGATCCCGCCATGATCACACGCCTCGATGTCGACGCTCCCGAGGATTCGTTCATCGTCGAGCGGCGCGGCCGCAGCCGCTGGGTGGTGACGGCGAGCGACAAGACGGATTCGACCTTCGCCCTCGATCCGGGACGCGTGCAGGAGTTGCTGGAGAAGCTGGCGACGCTGGAGGTGAGCGAGTTCCCGGCCGTGCAGCCGGGGCGCAGCGCGGTGGACCCGGCCGAATGGCGCGTCGACCTCTACGACGACCAGGGGCTGGTGTCCGGAGTTCGCATTGGACGGCGCGATCCCAAAGCCGGACTGCACGTTTTCGCGCAGGGAGTTCGGGACCGCGCCGTCTTCCTGGTGTCGCCCGCCGTGCTCATTCAAATGCCCTTCGATCTCGAAAGGCTCGGAACGGGCGAGGTCGAGCTCCCGGTCGACGCCGAGCGCGGCTGACGCCTACAAGGCCGCCAAGGCGCTGTCGAGAATGTCCAACGCTTCGCGCAGATCGTCGGAATCGACGACGAGAGCCGGGCGGAAGCGGATCGTGCGCTCGCCCGAGGACACCAGCATCAGGCCGCGTTCGGTGCAGCCGTCGAGCAAGCGCTTGCGCGTCTCGGCATCGCGGACATCGAATGCGCACATCAGGCCGAGCCCGCGCGCATTGTCGATCCAATCCCCGTGCCGCGCCGCGGTCGATTGCAGTCCGGTCAAGAGCACCTGACCCTGACGCGCCGCGTTCTCCACCAGGTTCTCCTCGTGCATGATTTCCAGGATGCGCTGGCAGCGCACCATGTCGACAAGGTTGCCGCCCCACGTGGAGTTGAGTCGGCTCGGGACGCGGAAGACGTTGTCCTCCACTTCCTCGACACGACGGCTGACGGCGGTGCCACAGACTTGTGTCTTCTTGCCGAAGCAGATGGCGTCGGGTTGGACGCCGAAATGCTCGTGCGCCCACATCCGGCCCGTGAGCCCCAGGCCCGACTGCACCTCGTCGAAGATCAGGAAGGCCTCGTGCGCGTCGGCGAGCCGGCGCAAGGCGCGGAA
Organism: Candidatus Krumholzibacteriia bacterium; assembly: GCA_035649435.1. Taxonomy (GTDB): domain Bacteria; phylum Krumholzibacteriota; class Krumholzibacteriia; genus DASRJW01. The sequence continues at coordinate 1,580 of DASRJO010000126.1, forward strand.
GAACTCGGGGCGGAAGTGGTTGTCGCCGCCTTCGCCCTGGATGGGTTCGAGAATGATGGCGCAGATGTCGTGCTGGTGACGGGCGAAGGCCGCTTCCATCTCGGCGATGGCGCGGTTTTCCTCGGCCTCGACGCGTTGCAGCTCGGCGGGCGTCACCGGGAAATGCAGCTTCGGATTGGTGATCCGCGGCCAATCGAACTTGCTGAAGTACATCGTCTTGACCGGCGCAGTGTTGGTGAGCGACAGGGTATAGCCGCTGCGGCCATGGAAGCACTCGCGGAAGTGCATGATCTGATGGCCGATCTCGCCACGGCCCGCAGCCACGTTCTTGCGCACCTTCCAGTCCATGGCGGTCTTGAGCGCGTTCTCGACCCCGAGCGTGCCGCCTTCGACGAAGAAGAGATGCGGCAGCGCCGGCGGCGTCGCCAGGCGTGCGAACGCATCGACGAACTCCGCCATCTCCACGGTGTAGAGATCGGAGTTGGACGGCTTCGTCACCGCCACGCGGCCGAGCTTGGCCACGAACTCGGGGTCGACCAAGCGCGGGTGATTGAAGCCAAGCGGTGCCGAAGCGAAGCACGAAAACATGTCCAAGAACGTCTTGCCACTGCGCGAGTCGTGGAGCCGGACGCCGTGGCTCTTGTCCAGATCCAGGACGACATCGAAGCCGTCCGCCAGGATGGAGCGCCGCAGCGTCTCGTGCACGCTCCCCGGTGTGATGCGATTCAACGTGACCGACATGACTTTCTCCTCTTTGGGCTCTGCGTGCGCGACGGGCGCCGGAACCAGAAACTGGTGCGACGGTGCGAGCCGTGGTGATGGCTCGTGGAAATCGGTGGTCGCAGAACGGAGTGCGACGTCAGGAGTCGCGAGCCAGCCGGGGAGGAGGCTTGCGCTGAATCGTGTAGACCAGCTTGTCGTGTGGAAGTCGCATCGGAAACCACCAGGGAGAGGCCGGAAGGGCCAGCGCTCGAAGATAGCACCCCATCGCCCGAACGAGCAAGCCTCGCGCCCGGTCCGGCGCGGGCGTGCTCAGAGCAGCTCCACCGCGAGCGCGGCCAGCGGACTGCGCTCGCTGCGAGTCAGCATGACGTGGCCGAAAATCTCCTGGCCCTTGAAACGCTCGACCGCATAGGTCAAGCCGTTGCTCGACGCGTCGAGATAGGGATTGTCGATCTGGAACGGGTCGCCTGTCAGGATCACCTTGGTCTGCTGGCCTGCACGGCTGATGATGGTCTTGATCTCGTGCGGCGTCAGGTTCTGAGCCTCGTCGATGATGATGAACTGTCGTGGCAGGGAGCGGCCGCGGATGTAGGTGACGGCTTCGAGCTCGAGCACCTTGGTGTCGAAGAGGTAGCTCAGCTTGCTTTCGTCGTCGTAGAACGATCCAGTCAGCAACTTGAGGTTGTCGTAGATCGGTTGCATCCAGCTTTCGAGCTTCTCGTCCTTGCTTCCGGGCAAATAGCCGATGTCGCGCCCCAGCGGCATGATCGGTCGCGACACGAAGACTTTGCCGTAGGCGCGTTCTTCCATGACCTTCTGGAGTCCAGCTGCCAGCGCCAGCAGCGTCTTGCCGGTACCGGCGCCGCCGACGAGCGTCACCAGCTGCAAGCGCTCGGCGAGCAGGAGCTCGAGGGCGAACTTTTGCTGCACGTTGAGCGGCCGGACGCCCCACGGGTGGGATTCGGCGGCGCGCAACGGCTCGAGGCGCCCGTTGCAGCAGATGGCGATGGCGCTCTTCTGGGCGTTGGCGGCATCGCGCAGGATGAAACACTGGTTGGCGAGTGCCGGCCACCGCGGCTCCAAGAACCCCTGGGAATAGAAAGCAGCGAGCGCGGCGCTGGGCACTTCGATCTCGGCCCAGCCCTTGTACAGCTCGTCGAACTTGATCTTGTTGACTTCGAAGTCTTGAGTCGTGATTCCGAGTGCGTCACCCTTGACGCGCGCGTTGATGTCCTTGGACACGACGACGACGTTCTGTTCGCCCGCTTCTTCGAGGTACTTGGCGCACAGGAGGATGCGGTTGTCGGTGACGCTCAAGTCCATGCCCTGCGGAATTCGCTCGGGCAGATAGTCGACGAGAACGCGCAGCGTGCCGCCGTTCACCGGCACGCCGTCGGGAAGCGAGCCGCCCTGGCGCAGCCGGTCGAGCTCGCGAATGACCTCACGAGCGTTGCGCCCCATCTCGTCGACGTTTTTCTTGAACAGATCGAGCTCTTCGAGAACGTCGAGCGGCACCACGACGGTGGCATCTTTGAAAGCATACAATGACTGAGCGTCGTGGAGCAGGACGTTGGTGTCGAGAATGAAGGTCGCCAAACGACCGCCTCCCCTCCGGAACGACGCCACGTTGGCTGAGAATGCAGGGAGCAGAAAGCGTTCCACTGCGTGCCGCCGCGCTGCATTCGCTCCAGACCGCGGTTGACAGTGCCTGTGGATGCGGTTAGCTTGTCTGGGTTTTTTCTTCCATCCATGACGACGAGTGTCGAGATGGCGGTTGGAGGCTCGTTCGTGCACATCGTGGACTACGCGGCGCCAGATCTCATCGCCCTCGGTCTGGAAGCCACCGACAAGGAACACCTGCTGCAGCAGATGGTGGACCTGCTCGTCCAGAGCGGGCGCGTCATCGAAGCGCAAGTGATCATGCGCGAGCTGCTCAAGCGCGAGCATGTCATGAGCACGGGGATCGGCGGCGGCATCGCCCTGCCGCACGCGCTCTCCAACGACATTCAGGAACTGGCGCTGGTGTTCGCACGCACCGGGCGGCCGGTGGAGTTCGCCGCGCTCGACGGCCAGCCGGTGGATCTGGTGTTCATGGCGGTCGGTCCCAAGAGTGCGAGCAATGTCTACGTCAAGTTGCTTGCCCGCGTCTCGCGCTTGTTGCAGAGCGAGGATTTCAAGCAAGGTTTGCGCGCGGCGACATCGACCGAGGACGTCCTCACCACCTTCCGCAGCGAGGAATGAGGCAAGGCCATTCGGCCGCGGCGCCAGCATGCAACCTGAACGCATCATCGTCCGCCTGCGACAGCCCACCCGCCTCGATCGCTACCTCACCGGTCAGCTGGCGCAAGTGTCGCGCAACCGCATCCAGCGCCATATCGAGCGCGGTGATGTTCTCGTCGAAGGCCGGAGCGTCAAACCCAACCATCGACTCCGTGGCGGCGAGGTCCTGACCTTGCCAGAGGTAGTGGTCCGCGGCCTCGAGCTCGCCTCCGAGCCTGTCGCATTCGACATCGTGCACGAGGACGCGGATCTCCTCGTCGTCGACAAGCCGAGCGGCCTACTCGTGCACCCGGTAGGACGCGAGTTCCGCCGCACCTTGTTGAACGGCGTGCACCATCTGCTGCGCAGCCGTGGCGAAGGGAAAGGTGATATCGGCATCGTGCATCGATTGGATCGCGACACGTCGGGCCTGATCGTGGTGGCGAAGCACCGCGAAGCGCGCCGCCAGTTGTCGCAGCATGTGGAAGCGCGCGGCATGCGGCGGCGGTACCTGGGTGTCGTGCACGGCGAGCCGCGCTCGGCGCGGGGTGTCATCGACCTTCCCATTGGCCGTGACCCAAGCCGGCCGACGCGCATGCTGGCGCAGAGCGCCGAAACCGCGGCCGCGTGGCGCGATTGGACGCCTCCTGTGTCGGCGAGCGGCTACAGCGATCCACGTCAGGATCTGCGGCCGCGCGCCGCGCGCACGCACTACCGGTTGCTGCGGCGGCTGCACCGCGCCGCGTTGCTGCGGCTCGAGCTCGAGACCGGGAGAACGCATCAGATTCGCGTGCACTTGCAGGCGCTCGGGACGCCGCTCTGGGGCGATCCGATCTATGGCGCTCCAGTCACCGCGTCGCCGGTTGCCATCGGGCGGCTGGCGTTGCACGCCTCGAAGCTCGAATTCACGCATCCAACCACAGGGGTGCGCCTGTCTTTCACCGCACCCCTTCCTGCCGAAGTCCGCGCCCTGGTGCAAGCGCTTGCAGCGGGTTGAATCACGAGCGGCGCGTTCGCGCCGCATGGTTCGAGCGACCGGCGGTGTGGGCACTGAGCCTGGTGCAGCAGCCGCGTGTGTGGGCGGTCAGCGTGAATCGAGCAGTCGGCGGTAGGCTGCGAGCAGCTGCGCTTCCGAGCGTTCCCAGCCGATCTCGTCGCGAATGCGCCGGAGCCCGGCTTGCCCCATGCGCTCGCGCCGTTCCGGGTCGTCGAGCAGCTCCACCAGCGCACGTCCGAAGGCGTGGGGATCGTTGTTCGGGACGTAGACCGCAGCATCGCCGGCCGAGAACCGCGCTTCCTTGAGATCGAAGGACACCATGGGTTTGCCAAGCGCCATGAACTCCATGACCTTGGTCATGGTCGACACGTCGTTCAGGGGGTTGAACGGATCCGGCGAGGCGCAGACCTCCGCGGTGGCCAGGATCTCGAGCATCGGCTGGTCGGGAATGCGGCCGGTCATGACGACCTGATTCCCGAGGTCGAGCTCGGCGTGCAAACGGCGTAGCTCGTCCCACGCATCACCGGTGCCGACGAGGACGAACAGCACGTCACGGCGACCGAGCTCGTGCACGACATGGTGCGCTGCGCGCAGCAACAAGTCGACTCCATCCTGCCGTGCCATCACACCGACATAGGCGACCAAATAGCGGCAGCCTCGCTTGAGCTCGGGCCGCGGCGGCTGCGGCTGGAACAAGCGTCGGTCGGGGCTGTTACGCACGACGCAGACGCGATCGGGCTGCACACCACCGCGCTGCTCGGCGACGGCGCGATACGATTCGTTGGTGGCGATCACGAGGTCGGCGGTGGCGTAGCTGCGCTTCTCCATCCACAGCAGGACGCGGTACAAAAATCCCGGGCGCGCGCCGGTGAATTTCGACAAGTAGGTCTCGGCACACAGGTCGTGTTGGTCGAAGACGAAGCGCTTGTCGCAAGCTCGCATCAGCCATCCGAGGGGGAAGAACAGATCCGGCGGGTTGCCGACGTGCAGGACGTCGAGGCCCTGGCGGCGCCAGACGCGCAATACGAGCGCGGTGCAGGCGAGGAACGCCCACACGTACTCGAGCACAAAGTTGAAGCGGCGCGGACCATCGAAGGGCATGCGGAAGCGATGGATGGTGATGCCGTCTTGCACCACCTTGGCTTCGCGATCGGTATGACGCCCGCGCGGGCAGATCACGGACACGCGGTAGCCCGCACTCGCCAAGCTGCGGGCCTCCGCCCAGACTCGGCGGTCGGCGGGAACCGAATGGTTCTCGACCATCAGCAGCACCGAGTGAGCGGAATGGGCCCCGCGAGCGACGCGATTCATGGGGTGGCTGCTTCCGACAGCACTTGGCGGCGCAGCTGCTGCCAGTAAGCCCGCTCCTCGGCGCTCTGCGCCCCGCGCTCGACCTGATCCAGCAGCGCCAGGAACTCGGCACCCCACCCGGCACGGAGATAGCAGCGCAGCGCGCCCGTCACGCAGTTGAAACGAAACGTCGGGTTCGGATCGGTGTATTGCGTGGCCAAGAGATAGGCATCCGCCGCCTGCGCGTCGAATCCGAAGGCCTCGTAGTTCACTCCCATGCGCTGATAGAAGGGTCCGACGCTGCCGCTCACGGTCTCCACCAGCCGGGGGATCGAGGACGGCGTCGGCACGCTGTCGCGATCGGCGAAGACGCGATCGAAACGAGGGTTCTTGTAGATGCGCAGGTGCGGCCCGATGCCGTCATCTTCATCGAACTCCTGCACGAGCTGGAAGTGTGCATCGAGCGAATCGTAGAAAGCCAGCATGGGGGCGTAGAGGCGCGGATCCTTGCGATAGCGCGAGCTGATCGAGCTGCTGGTCACCACGTAATCGGCGAGGGTGCGATAGGTGCGCATGTCGTAGAACACCGACATGAGCTCGGCGCGCACCTGCAGCATCGGGATCGCGAACATCGCATAGACCTTGGCGCTGCCGAGCTGGTCGTAGATGCGCTGGCGCAGGTCCAAGCTCACGCTGGCGATATCGATGGCGCTGGTGGGCTCCGGCCCATAGGACTCGGTCACGACCCAGGCGCCGGTGGGTACGTTGGCCTCCAGCCAGCGCCGGGCAAGCGTGCGGGTGTCGTCGCGCAGTCGCGACAAACCGCGTGCGTAGCCGACGAAGGACGGAGAGGCGAGCAGCAACGCCAAGCCGGCGCCGGTGGCGAAGACGAGACGGGGGCGAAGGCGGCGCATGAAGGCGCAAATCTCACTCACGAACGTACCGGCGAGGACGGCGGCGATGGGCACGAGCGGCAGCACGTAACGCTCGGCCTTCATCGAGAACGAGCTGATCGCGGCCACGTACGCCACGGGGAACACGGCGAGGACGATCGCCCAGCCCTGACGGCGGATGCCGGCCAGCACGACCAGCGCTATTAGAGAAACGAGCGCCAAAGGCCAGCCGAGGAGCGAAGTGGCGAGCACGCGCAGGTAATAGAAAATGGCCGGTGAGTGATCCAGGCCGAAATGGCCGGTCTGCATGTGGTCGCGTTCGTAATTGAACCCGATGCGAAAATTCTCGAAGTCGAGAACGATGTACGGCGAGGTGAGGACGACTGCGAGCGCGAACACCGCCAGTGCGGCGAGCGGCTGGACCAGCAAGCGGCGACGCAACGCGGCAGCGTCGCCGTCCACGGTCGGTCGCGCAGTCTTCGCAGACTTGAGCGCGGCCGGCGGGCTGGTGCGGGCGTGCTGGGTGCCAGTCGAAGCGCGGTGCTCGGGTGCGGCCGGGTGGCGCGCCGATTGTTGCTCGCGCTCGCTGCGGCGCAGCGCCAGCCAGTGCGCCGCCAAGATCGGCAACACCAGGAACAGCCCGGAGTACTTGGTGGACGTGGCCAAGCCGCCGCAGATCCCGACGAGGAGGGAATGGCGCCAAGTCGGTTCTTCGAGCACTCGCATCGCGAAGTAGAGCGTCAGCACGACGAAGAAGGTGAGCGGCACGTCGACCTCGACCACCTGCGACTTGGTGACATGATACGCGTTCACCGCCACCAGGAACCCCGCGAGCGCGCCGACAGCGCTGCTGTGCACGCGACGCCCGAGGAGGAATGTGACCAGCACTGTCCCGGCCGCGAACAACACCGTGATCGTGCGGCCCATGATGTAGAACGGAGTCTTGTCGAGCTCGTACAGGACGCGGTAATCCATCACCGAGTGCACCTCACCGAAGGCGCGCAGCAGCAAGTAGAGCAGTCCTTGTCCGAGCCATTGCACGTAGAAATACAACGTGGGGTAGTTGAAGAAATGCGGGTTGAGATCGAGCCCTTGGTCCGGCCCGAATCCCCACATCGGCCACGCTTTCTTGAACGGGTAGGCTTCCTCGTAGACCTGCGGGAGTCCCCAGTCGATGCCGACGAGCCGGAGCGCTAGGCCGAGCATCACGAGAGCCAGCGCGATCCAAAGGCTGCGATTCCGCATCATTCTCCAGGTTCCGGGCCCTTGGGAAGGGTGGCCGCGCGCATGATAGCCGATGCGCCCAGGAGCCGCGGCTACCAGGCGGTCGCGCGGGGAAGCGGTGCGAACAGGCGACTCGACGACGTGTGCAGGCGCGCGGCGCTGGTGCGGCGTGCAGAGTCGACGAGGGCCCGCAGCTCCCAACCGAGAGGCGGGGTGCGAAAGCGAACGCCGCGGCGATCGAAGCACAGGCTGCCGCGCTCGAGGGCGTGACGGAACAGAGCGCGCGTGAGCTCGACATCCTGCTGGCAATAGGACTCGACCAAGTCCAATCGGCCTTGGCGGACCCAGAGGATGGACTGCAGGCCGTCGGCGGACTTGGCGGCCCCGAGCGTGGCCCCGGCCAAGTTGGCGAGCGAGGTGCGGAAGCCCAATTGCTGGCGCAGCGCCTGCAAGATGTCGAACGTCGGCACGCGTGCCAGCATTCGCCGCGTGTAGGCACCGAGTACCACGTAGTCGAAACGCAGGACGTTGAACCCCACCACCAGGTCGGCAGCGAACAGCGCGTCCACCAGAGCATCGACGTCCTGCTCGCGATAGCATTTGAAGCGTTGCGTCGTCTCGTCGTATGCGACGGCGAGCGCGAGTCGCATGCGGTCGATGTGACGCCAGCCGCCAATTTCACTGGCGGCATAGCGAGTCTCGACGTCGAAGTAGAGCACGCGAAGATCGCGTGTCGGGCGCAGTGGCGGCGGCTGAGCCAGCACCATCGGGGGCGAAGTCGGAGGCGGTGCGGGCAGCGGCATGGCCCGCGGGGGCAGCGGCGGAATCGGCTCGTGCCCGAGTAGGAGATGCAGCGCCTTCTCGGCGCCGCGCTTGTCGAGCGGGTAGTTGCCGGCGCCGCAACGCGGCGAGTGCACGCAGCCCGGACAACCTTCGTCGCACGGGCAAGCCACAATGCGGCGGAGCACTGTGTCGAGCAGCTCGTCCAACAGCTCGAACGTGCGGCGCGTGAGGCCAATTCCACCCGGGGTGGTGTCGTAGACGAAAATGGCGCCGCCCGGCACCTGGCCGTGTTCGGGAAACGTGATGCCGCCGAGATCGGCCGCATCGCACAGCATGAAGAGCGGTGACAAAGCGATGCAGGCGTGCTCGACGGCGTGCAGACTGCCCATGCGATGGCGGCTCGAGGATTCGAGCGCGTGCAACACGCCCGGATCGATCTCGAGCCAGAGACCCTCCGTCTCGTAGATCGTGGCCGGCAATTCGAGTT
>DASRJO010000127.1:0-17975 GCA_035649435.1 Candidatus Krumholzibacteriia bacterium
GTCGTCGAAGACGGCCGGATGTACTTTCGCGCCACGCGCGAGCAGTTCGATGTCGTGGTCGCCGATCTCTTCGTGCCTTGGCGATCGGGGGCCGCGAACTTGTACACGCGCGAGCACTTCGAGGCGGTCGCGGCACACCTGCGGCCCGGAGGGATCTTCGCACAGTGGCTGCCGCTCTTTCAGCTCGACGCGCGCGGGTTCTGGGGAATCGCGACCACGTTCTGCGCCGTGTTCCCGAACGCCTGGCTGGCCATCGCCGATTTCCAACCCAGCAACCCAGGCGTCGCTCTCATCGGCTGGCGCACGTCCACGTCCGGCGGCTCCGGGGACGCTTCTTCGGGCGGAGGCCCACAGCTCGGACCGGATGCGAACATCCTGGCGCAACGCTGCCGCGAGCTCGGATCCGTTCCCGAGCTGCGCGAACCGCTTTTGCGTGATCCGTCCGGCGTGGCGTTGTTTCTCGTCGGACCCGTGCGCGCGGCCCTTCCTCCTGGCATCCCGATCATGACCCTCGACCGGCCGTGGCTGGCGGATCACGCGCCGCGAGTGCAGCGTCAGCAACCGCCGCATTTCTTCGTCGGTCCCGAACTCGTGACGGCGTTGCAACACATCGCGCGTCAGGCTCCCCCCGGACCGCTGCGACAACACGTGTTGCTGGGACAGCAGCTCTACGCTTTCTGCGATGTCTTCGAGCGCGAGGGACTGCAGCGCGCGAGCAGCTGGTACGAGGCCAACGTCACCGCTACGCTGCCACACGCCTTCGTCGTCCCCAATGCCGCGGCGATGAGCTGGCCGTTCTCGGAGCAGCCAGGGATGTTCCTGATCCGGCGCGCTTTCGCCCAGGCGCGATCGACGACACCGACGGCCAGTCCATGAAACTCGCCTCGGCGAATTGGACAGCCGGCACCGACCCCACAGCTTCACGACTTCAAAGATCCTGGCGTTCCATTTCTTCCGCGACGTGGAAGCCGCGTGATTCGATGGCACGCCGAGCGTCGTTGCGGGCGTCGAGCGCCGGGTTGGTGTGGTTGAGATGGATGAAGCGGATCTTGTCGCGCTCTGGTGCTGGAAGGGTGGCGAAGCGTTCCATGCTGCGCGTGATGAACGGGTGTGGGAATCCGCTCATGTCGCGCCCGGGGATCTCGCCATCGCTGTAGAACGTCGCGTCGAGGTAGGCGACGTCCACGTCCCGGATGAGGTCTTCGATACGAACTCCCATCGCATCCAGGTCCTCCCACCGATCGATGTCGGGGAGAAAGAGGATCGCCCGCCGCGGCCCCTGAATGCGGAAACCCACGACTTCAGAGTATTCCTGTCGATGGGGAACGCGAAACGGCGCGATGCGAACTTCCGGCGTCAACTCCACGGGCACATTCTCTTGCAACGCGCGGAGCTCGATGTTGCCGCGTCGGGTGAGCATTTCCCACGGCCCGTTCGTGCGCAGGAACTCCAGCATCCGCGGCATGGCATGCACCGGAACCGCGCGCGCCCCCATGACCTCGTGCCCCAGATGCAGCAGCCCGGCATAGTGGCCGACGTGCGCGTGGGTGAGGAAGATGCCATCGAGGCCCGGCCTCGCCCCGACCGGCGCCAGCGTATCCAGCGCGTGCAACTGCTCGGGAAAGTCGGGCGTCGCTTCGATCATCCAGCGGCGGGAAGATTCAGGATCCACGATGGCGAGACAGACGACACGCCGGCGCGCCGAGGGTTCCTTCCAACCTGGATGCTCCCGGCTCCCTGCCTGCGGAACTCCGCCATCCTGTGCGATGCCGAGGACCACCACGTAGGGCGTTCGCGCGGGCGCTTCCGCGCCGAGCTGAAACGAGAATGCGACGGAACCGGGTGACGCGACGCCCAAGGCAAGTGTCGCCACGGCGAGCGCCATGCATCGGTGCAAGGTCGAGGTCACGGAGAGGGCAACGACCGCGCCACGCGGAAGCCGACGAAGCTCGCGTCGTAGTGGTATTCCGCCCAGCGACGTTTGGAACCACCCTCTTCGACCGAGAAGGCGTCCCACTGCGGGATGTAGGTTCCAAACCAACTGTCGCCCCGCAACACCTTGAAGTCGTCCAAGCTCGGATAGACGGTGGCCGGTCCCGTGGGGTCCACGTCGGGAGAGGAACCATAGTAACCGGGGGCGAACCAGTCATGGCACCATTCGGCCACGTTGCCCATGAGATCGTCGTGCCCGTATGGGCCGCGGCCGTTGGGGAAGCTGCCGACGGGGAGCGTGCCGCCGAAGAGGAACCGCTGGAGAGGCCGGCTCGCATGCAATGGAGCCGCCACGTTGGCGCGCAGCGAGCCGTGCAAATCCAAGGTCGTCGGACTGGAATCGTCGAGGTCGTCGTCGATGGGGAAATAGAGATCCTCATCCCCCCAAGGATAGTTGCGTTCGGGACTGTCGTTCACACCTGCAGGCAGCATCAGGCCACCGCGTGCCGCCTTCTCCCACTCGGCCTCCGTGGGCAGCCGGTAGCCGTTGCGACTCAAGTCGCAGGTCACGAGGTATCGATGCAGAGGATCGGATGGTGTGAAGGTGTAGCAGGGCTCGAGGCCCTCCATCTCGCTCAGCCAATTGCAGACAGCGGCCATCCCATACCATCGAACTCCCACGACCGGATAGGTTTCTCGTCCAGGGACGACGGACACGCCCGAGCCGTTCCAAGCCAGATTCGTCTTGGACAAATCCAGGATGGTTTGCAACTCGCCTGCGGGAACCGGCATCCATTGCAGAAATGGCGCGTTCAGTGCGCGTTCGACGCGCCCGAGCCCGGCTGCCCAGTTGATGGCGCGCGCCAAGGCTGCGTTCGTCATCTCGGTGCGCGCGAGTGCGAACTCCGAGACATGGATTCGCCGTTGCGGTTGTTGGAATGAGAAGGCACTTTCGGTATCGCCGCGCAGGAAATCTCCTGCAGCGACACGGATCATCTCCAAGGAGCCATCGCTCTCACCACCCCGCACGGTGACTGGTCGCGACAGCAGTCTTTCCTCGCCGTTGCGCTGGATGCGGACACGGACCTCCTGCTCGCCGATACGGAGGAACTGCAGATCGAGCTCCGTGCGACCCACGTCATCGAACAGGTAGGTATACTCTTCGACCCAACCCCAGCTGATGACGGCAGACGCAAGCTCGCTCCGAGCATCGCCCCCCGCCACGAGAATCCTCGCGGTGACCATTTCGGAGATGAGAACGGACGTGGACGAGACCTCGAGCGAGAGATCGAGCGTATCCAGCGGTGGGGGCGGTGCGGCAATGAACGGTTCGTCTTCACCGCAGCCCGCGAGAGCTGCGGCGATGACGGTGTTCAGGACGAGAAGAAGGACGCGCGGTCGCAGTTCGCGGTTCATGCATCACCCTCGTTGGACGCTCTCACCGCATGTCGAGGCGACGCCGTTCACTGGGATTCGAATGCTCGGGTCTAGATTACCCCGCTTGCATCACCCATTCCAGTCACGGCAGGCGATCCTCGCCCGGCCCGTGCCTCGGCCGTCCTAATTCTGACTCTTTCTGTCCTTCCCTCGCGACTCGAAGGCGGCCCTCACGCGCTCCGCCGGTGCGCTGCTCGGCCGCGACCGGCTCTCTTCGGCCTGGCTCGATCGGGCCGGTTGCGCACGCTCGACCTGACGTGAAGGCTGGGACACCTGCGCTTCACGCCCCGGACGCGAGGGCTGTGACACCTGCGCCTCGCGCCCCTGATGCGAGGGCTGGGTCACCTGCGCCTCGCGCGCGGGACGCGAATTCCGCGACTCTCGCCATTCGGGCGCACGGCGCGTGGGCTGCGACTCCCGCACTTCGGGTGCCTGACGCGATTCAGCACGCGGTTGCCGTGGTTCCAACGTGACGCGGCGCGGTTCGACCGCGGTGCGCGAGGGTTCACGCGACACAGGCACCGCAGGGCGTGCTTCCTGTCGTGGCTGCGCCATTTCGATATCTCTTTCCAGTTGCGGCCGCTGTGCCGCCGGGGGTGCGGGCGCCGATGCTCGGTTCGAGGCCTGACGTTGCCCTTCGCTCGACTTCACCCGGCTCGCGTCAAACCTTTCTGCGACCGTGCGCTGGCGAGTCTCCTGACGCCGGCGCGTGACCTCCACGTTGCGCGGCGGAATGGACACCGTCCTGCCCACGTCCACCGTTGCTGCCGGAGCATCCTCGCGGCGACGGACGGTGGGCTGTTCGGCGCGCTTGGATCCCCGCCCTTCGCGGAAACGGTATGGCGGGATCCCAGAGTCGTGGCGTCTGCGTTCGTGATGATCGCGGTATTCCCAGTCGCGCCGGTAGCAATGATCGGGGGCGGTGCGATAGTAGACGTCGTAATCGTAGAACGTCACACCCACGTGCCAGCCGGAGAAGCGCGGGTAGTGGTGGTAGTAGAAGTCCCCGTAATGGACCCGGCTCCAGTACGGCGCCCAGTAGCAATCGTCGAAGCCGAAGCCGACGCGATAGTAGCCATGGTCCCACACCTCGGCATAGAACGGGGTCCAGCCGATGATGGCGCCGCGGCGATCGTGGAACATCGATGCGACGTACGGCCGCCACTGCAAAGGATAGATCGGCCGCCACACGTAGCCGTACTGGTCGTGATGACGCCAGTAGCCGTAGTGCTCGGTGATGAAGCCCCAGGGATCGTTGGACACCCAGACGAGGCCGTCGGCCGGATCCTCGTACAGGTAGCCGCGCGCGTACGGCGCCCAGTCGCCTTCGCATCGCCATGCGTGCGGCGCCCAATACTCATCCCCATCGATCACGACGAAGTACCCGAACTCGGACAGCTCGGGAAAGTCGACGAAGATCGCGCCGTCGTGATCCGCCATCGCGGACTGGGGGGCGAAGTTCAACGATGCAACCAGGAGGGTTGCGAGGACGAGTGGACGCATGGCTCTCTACCTTTCTACCGAGGCAGGCCAACCGGCCTGCTGCGGCGTTGTCCGTTGGACCGCGGGAGCTTTCGTTTCGACACGGGGTCTTTGCTTGGCGTGCTCCTTGGAGGGGCTGTATCCTCCGCGAGCTGGAAGCCGAACCCGTCGAGAGACCCCGTCAGATCGTCGAAGCGGTCTGGACTCTCGCACTACCCAAGCGTATGCAGGCCGTGATCCGTTCCCAACGGGAAAAGCCGGCGGCGAGGGCGAAAAAAGGGTGCGCTGAGGCGAAAGAAGGCGCGGGATGACCAAAAAGGCCGACGGGGGCAACCGAACCGCGCCCCAGAGCCAAGTCATCGACTTGATGCTGCACCTGCTCGGCGTCCTGCGCATCACCGACGAGCAGGAGGTCGCAGATCTGGTCGGCGTCACGCGCGAACAGGTCAAGAACTGGAAGAAAGGCCTCGGCGAGAACCTCAAGCTCGTGACGCTCGACGGGGTGAAACGCGCCTTGGCGGCGCATCTGAGTTCGATCCTGGCACAGACACACTCGGTCGACCCGAATTCGACCTCGGTCCGGCTGGAGGTGGAAGAGGGGGCGGGGCCGTCGGAGCTCCTGCGACAGTTCGGCGACAAGTACCATCACGATTCCTACCTTGGGCACCGGTTCCTCTACTACGACCCGCACTGCGCCCTCGCCTGGGAAAACCTGATCAAGCGCGGCTACGGCCAAGAAGAATGGCTGCATGGCGTCGAGCGCTGCGCCGAGAAATGGCTGGGGTCGTTGCGCGAGGGCCAAGGGGTCGAGGTCGTGAGCCTGGGTCCGGGAGAAGGCGAGAAGGAATCGCGCATCCTGCGTAAAGTCGTGCAGCGCGAGCAGCAGCTGCACCGCCCCTTTGCCTGGCTCACCTACATGCCGGTGGATCTGTCCATGCCCTTGCTGCTCAAGGCGGCGAAGCGGGCCTTGTCGGAACCGAACCTGTGGGTGGCCCGCGGTGCCGGACTGCGCCAAATGATCCCCGTGTGCGCGGACTTCGAGTACGGCAGACTCGACTTCGTGTCGCGCCTGGCCGGGGATCAACGGGCCGACGGGCGGCGCATCGTTCTCGTCCTCGGCAACATCCTCGGTAACGTGCGCGACGAGGAGTCCTTCATTCGCCGCACCCTTCACCGTCTCACACGTCCCGGCGACTTGATCTGGATCGAAGTCGCGCGCAAGCTCGACCCGATCGAAGCCGATCCCGTCTACCCGATGACCGTGTCGAAGAGCGAACGGACTGCGGAAGAATCCACTCGCGCGACTTTGCTCGAGATGCCGTATCGCGTGTGGGAGGTGTCGCAGGGGCGTTTGCCCCGCGATGTGAACTTGCGCGTGACCTTGCAGCGCTATGAAGGCGGGGACGACAGCTGCAAGGTTCCAGGCAGCGTCAACTTCTGCCACGACCTGGTCATTCAAGAAGAGAAGATGCAGCAACGCATCCGCACGATGCTGTTCACGCGGCGCTACAGCGACGATGCACTCACCGCCTTGTTCGAGAAGCTGGATCTGGTCCCCGAGGACATCGTGCACGTGAAGGACTCGAAGGGCCGGCCTCTGATCGCGCACCACTTGCTGCGGCGCGAGGAGGGGGCCGGGCGCTGACGGGCTCGGTGCAGGCAGGCCACCGAGGCTGGCCAGCGGGTGCAGGTCGCCAATATATTCGGAGAGGCAGCACAACATGGCCGACGGCCGGAACGCGACGGCCGGGGATACTCGGGTGCTTCGGAGACCATGACGTTCTCATCGCCCAGCCAGCACGCGCCGGAGCCCGAGCTCACGGCAGAGTTGATCCGCAGGTTCGACCGCCCGGGGCCGCGGTACACGTCCTATCCCACGGCGGTGGAGTTCCACGCCGGCGTCGGCGAGGTGGATTACCAGCGCAAGCTCGCCGAGGCGGACGCGCATGCGAACGAACCGCTGTCGCTCTACTTTCACCTGCCCTTCTGCCACGAGCGCTGCACCTTCTGCGGCTGCCACGTGATCATCACCAAGAAACGCGAGCGCGCGCTCGAGTACCTGGGATACATCCAGCGCGAGATCGAGCTGGTGAGCAAGCACTTGCCGCACCGGCGGCAAGTGGCGCAGTACCACTGGGGCGGAGGCACGCCCACCTATTACTCGCCAGCGGAAATGCGCCAGCTGCATCAGGCCGTTCTCGACCGCTTCGAGATCCTCCCCGAGGCCGAGGTCGCCATCGAGGTCGATCCACGCGTCACCACGCACGAACACATCGATGTCCTGCGCGAGTTCGGTTTCAACCGGCTCAGCATGGGGGTGCAGGATTTCACCCCCGAGGTGCAAGCCATCATCAGCCGCTATCAAGACGAGCCCGGCACGCGCGAGCTGTTCGACTACAGTCGCCGCCAAGGTTTCGACAGCATCAACGTCGACCTCATCTATGGTTTGCCGCTGCAAACCTATGTCACGTTCGAGCGCACGCTCGACTCGGTCCTCGCCATGCGGCCCGAGCGGGTCGCGATGTACAGCTTCGCTTTCGTGCCCTGGAAGTCGGGCAACCAGAACGTCATGACCGAAGACATGCTGCCGCCGCCGGAGCTCAAGGTGGAGCTCTACCTCCTCGGCGTGCGCAAGTTCACCTCGGCAGGTTACGTGCAGATCGGCATGGATCACTTCGCATTGCCCGGTGACGAGATGGCCCGCGCCTTGCAGAACCGGGTGCTGCACCGCAACTTCATGGGCTACACGGTCAAGCCCGCGAGCGATGCCGTCGCTTTCGGCGTATCCGGCATCGGCGACCTGCAGGGCGCCTACATCCAGAACCACAAGAATCAGGATTCTTACTACGACGCGCTGCGCGCCGATCGCTTGCCGGTGCTGCGCGGCGTGCTGCTGTCGCCGGACGACGCCATTCGCCGGTACGTGATCACACAGATCATGTGCAACTTCCACCTCGATTTCCGGGACGTCGAGCGGCGCTTCGGCCTCGACTTCGGCACCTATTTCGCTGCCGAGCTCGAGGCGCTGCGCGCCCACGAGCGCAGCGGTTTCCTGCGTCTCGATGCTGCCACGCTCGACGTCACCCGCGTGGGCCGAGTCTTCATCCGCAACATCGCCATGACCTTCGATCGGTACTTGAAGGACAAGGACACCGAGAAGACATTCTCCCGCACGATCTGAGCGCACCGCCACGGGCGCCTCGCTCCTCGCCGCGTTGCCTCGGGAAGTGGTTCGCATGGCCGCACTCCGAACCCAAGTCGCCGTGGTCGGAGGCGGCATTTCCGGCTTGTCCTTGGGATTTCACTTCCAACGTCTGGGAATCGACGCTCAGGTGTTCGAAGGCCATGCGCGCGCCGGCGGCAACATTCGTAGCGCCCGTCGCGGCGGCTACTTGATCGAGTGGGGTCCGAACGGATGGCTCGACAACGAGCCAGCAACCGCGCGTCTGATCGAAGCCCTGGGGCTCGAGCCGCAGGTGGTGCAGGCGAGCAGTGCCGCGAGCCTGCGCTGGATCGTGCGCGCCGGCGCTCTGCGCGCTCTGCCGCAACGCCCGTCACAGTTCCTGAGCAGCGATGTCTTGAGCCCGCGCGGCCGGGCACGCGTGTTACTCGAATGGGCCCAGCCCTCGCGCCGGGACGATGCCGACGAATCCGTCTTCGATTTCGCCGCACGGCGCATCGGGCGCGAGGCAGCCGAGGTCTTGGTCGATGCGATGGTGACCGGAATCTACGCCGGGGATTCGCACAAGCTAAGCCTCGAATGCGCCTTCCCGCGCATGCGCGAGATGGAGCGCCTGCACGGTGGTCTGTTCAAGGCCATGCAAGCGCGGCGCCGGGAGCTGCGAGCGCAACGCGACGGACAGCCCGCAGCGGCGCGAGAAAGGGCCGGTCCGCGCGCGACGGGTGGACCCTTCGGGCCTGGTGGCACGCTCACTTCTTTCATCGATGGCATGGAAACCATCGTGCACGCGCTGGTGCAAGCTCTCGGACCGCGGCTGCACCTGGACACACCCGTCGCTGCGATTGCACCCATCGGCAACGCGAGCGCCGCACCCGGTGCAACGTCGCTAGGCGAAGCGCGCTGGCGATTGACGCTTCCATCCGCTGAAACGGTCGATGCCTCGGATGTCGTGATCGCGAGCCCGGCATGGAATGCGACGTCGCTGCTGCGTCCACTCGACGCCGAGTTGGCGAGCGTGGTGGCCAGCATTCCTTCGGCCCCCGTGGCGGTGGTGTGCCTCGGTTTCCATGCCGAGGACCTGCAGCATCTGCGCCGTGGCTTCGGCTTCCTGATACCCGGCCGTGAGAAGCTGCCGATCCTCGGGACGCTCTTCGACTCCTGGGTCTTCCCGAGCCGTGCACCGGACGGCAAGGTGTTGTTGCGCACGATGATCGGCGGCGCGCGTGACGCCGGCGCGGTGGAAGAAACCGACACCCAGCTCACGCAGCGTGCTCTCGGCACCGTGCGACAGCTCTTGAATTTGCGTGGCGATCCAGAAGTCCTCGGCGTCATCCGTCATCCCCGCGGCATTCCTCAATACCCCGTGGGACACGCGCATACGTTGGCGCGCATCGACACTGCGCTGCAGCGGCATCGAGGGCTCCTGCTTTCGGGAAACTCCTACCGCGGCATCGCGATGAATGCATGCATCAAAGAAGCCGAGGCCATCGCCAAGCGGATCGCCGAGCGCTGAGGCCAGACTGCTCTTGATTTCGACGAACTTTCGTCTTACGCTCGATGCAACCGGTTGCGATGCCCTCCGCCGGACACACGTTCACGTGGGGGTCTGCATGCGCCGGGTCGACAATCCTCCCAACCCGTTTGCCGCGATCGAGCGCGAGTGGCTCGACGAGCCGCCACCCGCCGAGCTCGAGGTGTTCGAGGATTCGAGCCAGGAGATTCTGAGCGCGAACACGAGCCCCGATTTGCCGTTCCGCTGGAGCGTCAACCCCTACCGCGGCTGCGTGCATGCGTGCGCCTATTGCTATGCCCGCACCACGCACGAATACCTCGGGTTCGGCGCCGGCACCGACTTCGACACGAAGATCGTGGTCAAGCCCCGGGCACCGGAGCTCTTGCGCGCGTCGTTCCTGCGCCCGTCATGGCGCGGCGAGCTCGTCGTCTTTTCCGGCAACACCGACTGCTACCAGCCGCTCGAGAGCACCTGGCGCTTGACCCGCCGCTGTCTCGAAGTCTGCAACGAGTTTCGCAATCCCGTCGGCGTCATCACGAAATCGCCGTTGGTCGAACGTGATCTCGATCTGCTCCTGGAGCTGCACCGGCATGCCAGCGTGCGTGTGTTCGCCAGCATCCCCTTCGCCGACGACGCCATCGGGCGCGCCATCGAACCGCGCGTGGCGCCGGTGTCCCGTCGCTTCGAAACCTTGCGTCGCCTGGCGGCCGCCGGCATCCCGACCGGCGTCTCCGTGGCGCCGCTCATCCCCGGCCTGAACGATGCGGACATCCCACGCATCCTCGAGCGTGCGCGCGAAGCGGGGGCACTCTACGCGCAGTGCGTGCTCTTGCGGCTGCCGGGAAGCGTGCGCGACGTGTTCCTCTCGCGTCTGCGCGCGGCCCTGCCTGAACGCGCCGCCCGTGTCGAAAACCGGATCCGTGACGTTCGCGCCGGCAAGCTCGACGACTCGCGCTTCTTCGCGCGACAGCGCGGCGCGGGAATCTATTGGGACATGATCGAGCGCCAGTGGGAGCTGCACACACGCCGGCTCGGATTCTCCGCCCGCCGCAATGGTGAGTTCGACAACCAGACGACGACGTTCCAACGCCCGAAGTTGCAGCCCGAGCTGTTCTGAGCGCGGCGTGTTCAGCGCGACGAGGGGCGCTGCACGATGCGGGCGGCGGTCGCTTCTCCAACGTGCAGTGCGTCGACCATCCCGACGAAGAGACCGTGATCCATGACGCCTGGGATGGCGTCGATGCGCGCCGCGAGCGCCGCCGGATCCTGGATCGTGCCGAAGTCGGCATCGAGAATCCAATTGCCGTTGTCCGAAACGTAGGGTGCGTTCGATTGGAGCCGCTGCCGCACCTTGCCTCCCAGGGATTCCAGATGCCGCTTGGCAGTGCCGACGCCGAATGGCAGGACCTCGACGGGAACCGCAATGCAAAGCGATGGCGCCAGCTTCGACGCATCCACCATGACGAGAAAGCGTTTGGCGCACCGCGCCACGATCTTCTCGCGCAGCAAGGCGCCGCCGTAGCCCTTGATGACCGCCAAGCCTGCATCCACTTGATCGGCGCCATCGAAGGCGAGGTCGATCTCCGGATGCTCGGAGAGCGTCGTGAGCGGAATCCCGAGCTTCGTGGCCTCCGTCTGCGTCGACACCGAGGTGGGAACGCCGATGACATCCAACCCTTCGTGGCGGATGCGCTCGGCGAGAACGTGCAGCGCTTTCATCGCCGTCGAGCCGGTGCCGAGCCCGAGCACTTGCCCGTTGCGCACCTCGCCGACCGCCGAGCGCGCAGCGCGTTCCTTCGCATCCATCGCCAATTCCCTTCGTCGTGCGGCCATCAACGCCCGCGGAACAAGCGCTTCACCTGGCTCCACGAGCTCTCGCTCACGGGCGTCGTACCAATGTCCAGCGCCCAGATGGAATCACGATCGGTGTCGGTGATCCAGAGCAGCGTGCCATCCCAAGCGCTGCCGACGGGATTCGGACCGGGTGTCTGATAAGTATGGAGTGTGTCTCCCGTTGCGGGTTCGATGGCGAAACCGATGCCGTTCAACCAATCGCAGCTCCAGAGGTAGCGCCCATCCCATGCCAGGTCCTCGATGAAATGGACCGGCAGCGTGTGCATCTGCTGCACCGCGAGCGTCGACGGATCTAGACGGAAGAGTTGACCGAACTCGAGGCCCTTGGACACGTCCGGCCAGCAGCTGAGCCACAACGACGTCCCGTCCCACTCGAGTCCGACGTTCGGGCCCGAGGGCTCCGGTTTGGGATAACTCTCCACGACTTGGATGCCCTCGTCCGTCGGGAGGACCTTGACGATGATGCCGGCGTGCCAATCACAGGTCCAAAGATGCTCCCCATCCCACGCCAAGCCTTCCGGATTGGCGGGCAGACCGAGACCCTGATAGTGAGCGATCACATGGCCATCGGCGGGATCCAGCTTGTGCAGCGATCCACCATTGAAGTTGTTGCACCAAAGGAACTGCCCGTCGAAGGCCAGACCCTCGGGCTTGTCGCCAGGAGAAGGAAACCCACGCACGCGCTTCCCCAGCGTGGCTTGCGCATGCAGCGCCGCGGCCGCGAGGGCGACGAGAAGGAAGAGACCAACGATGACCTTGGGTTTCGAGAATCGCTTCACCATGCCGAAAGGATAGCAGAAGAACCTTGGCTTCGACGTTTCATGTCGGGCCCGAATCGGCAGCCGCACGGCGGCGATTGGCGCTCGAAGAGCGCGAGGCGGTGTCGTCGAGGAGACGGGCATACAGCCGAAGATAGCTCTCAGAAGCCGTCCCAATGGAGAAGCGCCCCGCGACCTCTCGCGCTTGGGCACCCAGCGCCTCACGTCGCGACGGATCTTCGGCCAGCGCGCGCAGCGCGGCCGCGATCGCCGCCTCGTCGCCGGCTGGAACACGAACGGCCGATGCGGCGGTCGTTTCGGTGATTTCGGGCAGATCGCTCACGAGACAAGCGCGGCCTGCCGCCATCGCTTCCAGCAGCGCGAT
The DNA here is from genome assembly GCA_035649435.1 of Candidatus Krumholzibacteriia bacterium. Classification (GTDB taxonomy): domain Bacteria; phylum Krumholzibacteriota; class Krumholzibacteriia; genus DASRJW01. Next base: position 12,543 of record DASRJO010000127.1, read on the forward strand.
CGAATGTCCCTCGTACGAGGACGGCATGACGAAGAGATCGATTGTCTTGAGCAACCGTGCGACATCGTGGCGCAAACCCAACCACTGAACTCTCGGCCCTATGCCCGACTCTTCGGCCTGTGCCTGCAGCGCACCTCGGTCCGGACCTTCGCCGACCATGAGCAAACGCAGACGTGTCTGCGAAGTGCCGGCCTCCAGGTCGCCGAGTCGTGACAGGGCGCGCAACAGCGTGGCGTATCCCTTCGATTCCACCATCCTGCCGACGCAACCGAGGACAAAGTCACCGGCCTCGAGACCCAGATCCTTTCGTGGCAAGGGCGTTGCCTGAGCGAACGGTTCGAGGTCGATGCCGTTCGGCACGACATCGATCTGCTGCACTGGCACTCGCAGTCGTTCGGCCGTGCGCTCGCGCACTGCATCCGAAACCGCCACAATTTGCCGCACCCATCGCGCGCTCCAGCGCATGGCCAGGCGGCGCCTGCGACTCAGCGCCCAACCCTCGGTGCTGTGCTCGGTGCTGAGAATGGCGCGAATGCCGGCGAGGCGCGCAGCCACGGCGCCGAAAGTGTCGGCGTAGAACAGATGCGTGTGCACGACATCGGGGCGCAGGTGCTGCAAGATGCCGATCAAGTCGAAGAGCAAGCGCGGATCGTTGAGGCGTTTCCTGCCGCAACCTCGGTACAGGATCCCGCTGCCGTAGATGTCGTGGGTCAGGGGGTTGGGCTCGACCAACGTCACCACCCCGACACGCCAGCCGCGCGCGAGCTGTGCATGCATCAACTGCACGAGGAAACGCTCGGCACCCCCGACGCCCAAGTTGTTGATCACGTGGACCACGAGCGGGCGGCTGTCCCAGGTGAGGTCGCTCACCGGGTGACTGATTTCGGTTTTTTTCAAGAACCAGTCGAATTTCAACGTCTGCTCCGTGGCCGGCGATCGAAGCCATCACCTTCCGTGAGCGCACTGTCCCATGCGAGCCGGAATTGCAGCAAGACCGGTCTGCCGAGACCATCGCGCAGTGGCTTGCCCTCGCGGACCAACCTGCGGAGCTCGACTCGCATGGATCCAGAGGAGATCCAGTCTGAGTCGGCCTCACGCCGTCGTTGCCGAACTGGGTTCGCGTTCATACACTGCGGCGGCGTGCAGACGGGAGGACGACCGATGCGGTCTCGACGAATGCGACGACATGCAGCGACCGCCCTCACCGTCGCTTGCGGCTTGCTTCTCAGCTGCAAAAGCGAAAGCGCCGCCTCCCTGCAACTCGATGGGATCTGGCTTTCGAAAGCTGAGCTCGCCGCGCTCCCCACCGAAGGCCCGGCCTGGGAAAACTTGGTACGGGAAGCACAGATGGATGCAAAGGCCCCGGACCTCTCGGATCAAGACGAGCGCACCAACGTGCGCATCCTGGCGAAAGCCCTGGTGGCAGCACGCACTGGCGACGGGGATCTACGCTACCAAGTGGTCGACGCCGTGCGAACAGCGATGGGCACCGAAAAGGGTGCACGCACGCTCTCAGTCGGGCGCAAGGTGATCGCCTACGTCATCGCCGCCGATCTCGTCGGCTTGCCGCCCGAAGAGGACGCACGGTTCCGCACCTGGCTGCGCGGGCTGCTCGACGAGAAACTGAACGGTCAATCGCTCCGCTCCACACACGAAGAACGCCCCAATAATTGGGGGGCTCACGCCGGCGCCAGCCGGGCGGCAATCGCCGCGTACCTGGGCGATGCAGCCGAAATGAAACGGACGGGACAGATCTTCAAGGGTTGGCTCGGCGACACTCAATCCTGGTCCGGCTTTGAGTTTGGCGAGCGCGGCTGGCAATCCGATAGAAAGCAACCCGTGGGGATCAATCCCAAGGGCGCCACCCATGACGGGCACTCCATCGACGGCGTGCTCCCGGACGACCAACGACGCGCCGGAGGCTTCACCTGGCCGCCGCCACACGAGAACTATGTCTATGGCGCGCTGCAAGGTGCCCTCGCCCAAGCCGTCATCCTGAACCGCGCGGGCTACGACGTTTGGGAGTGGCAGGATCGCGCCCTCCTCCGCGCCTTCACCTGGCTGCGCGACGAAGCCAAGTATCCTCCCGCGGGGGACGACGCCTGGCTATGTCCTTTGATCGACCACTATTACGCTACGAATTTCTGGGATGGTGCACCGACGGAGCCCGGAAAGAACCTCGGCTGGACCGATTGGACCCACGGCACCCGCCCCGCGTCGCCCCCAGCCCGCCCCTGACCTTTCCTCCGTTGCAGGTACGGGGGATCGGGCGTATATTGTTCCTACCTCCTGGTCACGTCCCTTCGCTACGTGGCAATACACCGCGAGCCCGCGCCTCCCCGAACGCGGTCGATTCGTGGTTCACCAAGGAGAATCGAGAACGATGAATCGGATGCACTTCTTCCGTACCGGGCACCGGGATCTGCCTCTGCATTTCGGCGTGCTCCTGGCTCTGCCCGTCATGTTCCTGCTGCAAAGCTGCGCGGAGAACGTGACTCCCGACCCGACCCCGAGTGGCGACACGGATTTTTCCGGCAATTACGACCCGAGCTCGGGCACCATGGAGTTCACGGTCGAATCGCCTCCGGGAGTGCTCGCGCGGCTCGTGGCGAGTGGAATCACCCTCGACGCCAACGAGCTGCTGCACGTCAACGTCGCCATCCGCAACGATGGCAGCGAATCCATCCCGGGTCCCGCGGGTGTCCTCGTGTCACACTTCCAACCGCCGTGGGTCTTCCCGATGAACACCGATTGCCCGGTCCCGATCCCGGCCGATTCCACTGATCCCTGGCCACGGCCAGATCCTGGCGACTCCACGATCACGCCCATGCCGCCGTTCCCAGGCCCCGGCGCGTGCGTCTTCGATCATCGCGGCACGTATGGCGAGGATGGAATGCTGGCCGCGGGTGAAACTTCCGCAGCGGTCGAATGGATCTTCGGCGGCACCGGCGGCAACAGCTTCGCGTTTCACGCCCGGCTGTTGACTGAGCCCGCGCCGCAGGATGGCGTCATTTCCGGCGTCGTCTTCGACGATCATAACGAGAACGGCCAGCGGGATCTCGACGAACCGGGCATCCAGGGCGTCGGTGTCGGCCTCGTGATGCCCGACCTCGTACGTATCCAAGTGACCGACGAGCGCGGCCGCTACGTGTTCGAAGTCCTGGAGCCTGGGTTGTACACGTTGAACATGACGGTTCCGGACGGCGCCCGGGCCACCACGCCCGAAGAGCTGCAAGTCCTCATCGTGCGCCGCGACGACGGCTCGCTATCGGGTTTCTTGCACGCCAACTTCGGTCTGGTGCGGTTCGCTGTGCCAGAGGAGGGCTTCATCGAGGGAACCGTGTTCGTGGATCACAACCGCAACGGCCTGCGGGATCGTGCGGACGAAGGCTATGCCGGTGTCGGCATCAGCGCGAGCGGACTGCTCTGCCTGAGTCCGGTCGCGGCCTTTGCCACTACCGACGGGCTCGGACACTACGTCATTCGCGGGAGCGACATTCGCTGCCCACTCCCCTGGCTCGTGCAGCGCATGCCCGTTGCCGGGTTCATCGGCACGACGCCCGATCAAGTGCCCATCGCCCAGCGGCCGCCGAACACCAACGGCTTCCATGTCGACTTCGGCATCGCGCCAGAGGATTCCACCCCCGACCCGGTGAACGTCACCATCGAAGGGTTCGTGTTCGCCGACCGCAATCAGGATGGCGTGCAGGATCCCGACGACCCGGGGATCGCCTTCGTCGAGCTGCAGCTTTTGTCCCCTTGTGATGTGGTTCTCGCGGCGACGACGGACTCGCAGGGCTACTTTCGCTTCGATCCCAATGTCGTGCGCACGTGCCCTGTGTACGGAGTCATGCAAACGAGGCCGGTTTTCCATGTGCACACTACTCCCAACCCAGTAGAGATCGTGTTGCCGACCGTGCCGGGCAATCATTTGTTGCGGGTCCACTTCGGCGTCGGCTTGGAGCGCAACTAGGTTCGCACGATCTTCGGAGGTGCATGATGGAGGCAAGAGCGAGGATGGCAACGCGGGTGGCCCTGGCGGCCTTCGTTTTCCTTGGCGCGAGCCCAGCTCTAACGGCCGCCTGTTCGTGTGAAGGACCGACGTCGTTCGAGGCAGCCTTTCGCGGGAGTCAATATGTATTCAAGGGTCCCGTGATCGCGATCGGCCCGTCAGTCGAGTACGGCCACAAATTCATCGTGGCCACGCTGCAAGTCGCTGCCTGGTGGAAGGGGGCACCTCCGGAAGTCGTGGAGGTGCTGACGATCGACAACGACGCAGAATGTGGGTTCCCCTTCTTTGTCGGTGCAGAGTACCTGGTGTTTGTCTCGCCGAATGAGTCAGGGGAAGTGTGGGAGGGCTTGTGCTCGCGAACGCATGTCGTATGGCCGGGCGATCCCGATTTGGAAGCTCTCGGCCCGCCGCATGGCCTGCCGGTCACGGCGCAAACTTGGCAGCAGATCAAGAGGCTTTATCGTTGATGCCCAACCGCTAAATAGGCTGAAACGCAGACATCAGGGGTCTATATGTATCGCAGAGCGATCCTTATTGCGGCCACTGCCTTCGGGATAGTCGGCTGTTCAGACTCCACGGGTCCCGGATCCACGCCTGACCCTCCCACGGATTGGCGTTCCATTGGGGTGATTCAACCTGGATTCCCCGTGAAGGTGATCCTTGCACCGGACACCGTGGCGGTGAACGCCCGTTTTGACGCGACAGTGAATTCCTTCGGCAGTTCGACCTGTACCATTCCGGCTGGGGTCGACCTCATTCTGACGGAGAACAGCGCGGTCATCACACCGTACGATCGAGGCCCCGGTGGCCAAGCGATCTGTACGGGAGACGTTGCACCTCGACCTCATCCTGTCGAACTTCAGTTCACCGTGGCTGGCGTTGCGACGATCGAGGTCATTGGCTACCGATTCACCGGCCAGGGCGCTGTTTTGACTTCTGTGGAACACTCGATCGTGGTGCAACCTTAACGTCAGCGGGGTCGGCTCGCGCGGCGCACGGCGCGGCGCAGGAACCAGGCACCGAAGCCCACGATGCAGAGAGGCAGGAGGGAAAGTGCCACGGTGCTCGCCATGTAAGCGACCCTCGTGCTCTCGTTGCCCAGGGCACAAGCGGGGCAGGCTTGGAGTGAACCCGGTAGCAGGGCGAGGCTCATGGCAAATGCCCCTAGGGCACATCCGACTCCAGCGCCTAGGGGCCAGCGAGGCGAGCCGCTGCCGCGGTCAACTCGTGTAGATGAGAACATAGAGCACCGGCCACAACAGGACGACGAAACCCCAGTACAGCGCGCAGGCGCCGAGGTCGCCGCGGCCCCGGCGCATGCGGCGCCAGGTGATGACCAGCGCGGCGAGACCTCCCGCGACATGCAGCGCGTGCGCCCCGACCAGAGTGTAGAACGTCGCGGCATGCTGCCCCGAAGAAAC
>DASRJO010000128.1:0-13464 GCA_035649435.1 Candidatus Krumholzibacteriia bacterium
CTAGCCCCGCAGGACCGGCAAGAACGGCCCAGTCGCTGCCGCTGGCATGGAAGAGCTTGGATTGTGGCTTGTCGCCGGTGGTGCGCGCGAGATCGAACAGCTGCAAGGCATCGGCCCGCGCGGAAGCCGCGAGGGCGACAACGCCGAGGAAAGCGCGGATCAGGTGAGAACCCGCAAAGGCAGAGCCCTGATGCCGGCATCCATGCCGCATGGCGAACCCGTCCATTTCATGTCGCGGCGAAGAGAAGCTATCTGAAAGATTAGCGACCTTTGCATGCTCGTTCCAGCACGCGGGCGCGAGTGGGACAGATTGTCAATCCAGGCCCCGGGAATGCGCCCACTCACCCAGGCTCAGGCTGTTCGCGGCCATCTCACCCAGATTCGGGTCGTTCGCGGCCGGCCCATACCCACCAATCGCCGCGATCCCCGAACCACCAATCGCTGGAGTGGGTGGCGAGGATACGCTGGGCGAGTTCGCGGCAAATGGGCTGGCGCAGGCGCTCGAGCGCGAACGGGATCCAATCGCCGGCCTGTGGGTTGCCGCGATCCTGTTCCTCTTTCAGCACGAGGAGCAGCTCCAGCTGATCGCAGTCGTTGGCCAGGCGGGACTCGAGCGTCGTGCGTGCGTTGAACTCGCCGATGAGCGCTTGCAGCTCGGAGCCGAAGGGCAAGGTGCGCGCCAGGTCGCGCACGGCAGCGTCTTCGTCCGCTTTCACGTATTTCTTGTTCTCGTAGTTCAGATCTCCAGTGCGCGCTTCAGGCAAGTCGTGCAACAGCGCCAACATCAGGAGCCTGCTGCGATCGACGTCTGGCACCAGACGCCCGAGGGCGAAGGCGATGTAGGTGGTGCGCAGGATGTGTTCGGCGACACTATCCTCGCCGCTCCCGAGGAACTGCAACCCCGACCGCGGTGTGCGCTTCAGCATGCCGACTTCGAAGAGGAAGTGAGTCACCGCGCCGAGCGCATCCGGCTCGCCCTTGTCGGGAGGCAAGGGCATGCGTCAACGTCCCTTCGGAGTCGACGGGGCGTCTTTGGCGCAGCGGAACCCGAGGTTGGCCCATCGGCGTCCGGGACTTTCGCGTTCACGATTGGCGCAGCGCAAGTAGTTGGTGAAAGCTCCGATCCCGCCACCGCGATGCACGCGCGGAGGTTCGTCTTGCAGCTCTCCTGCATGGAAGAATGCCAGGCGCGGGTCGTTCGCATGCTGGATGGAATCCGCTTGCGCGTACGCGGCATCCTCCGGATCCTCGGGCGTTGCGCGTGGTTCGAGCTTCTCGATGGGCGGCGGCTCTCGCTTCTGGACTCGCGGCCGGCTGACCTGCTTGGAGGATTCGGTGCCACCGAATTCCGCCGGCAGCACAGCGGCCAGATCTGGATATGGCTCGTACGGTGTTGCGGTCCACTCGGCAGCGTTGCCGGCCATGTTCACCACGCCATAGGGGCTCGCGCCCTCGATGTATGCGTTGGCAGGCACCAGACTGCGGCCGGAGTTGGCCAGGTGGCTATCGTATTCGTCGCCCCAGGGGAATCGCCGGCCGTTTGGGCCCCGTGCGGCCTTTTCCCACTCCTCCTCGGTGGGCAGTCGCTTGCCTGCCCATCGGGCGTAGGCCGTTGCATCCCACCACGTGACGTTGACGACGGGGTCGAAATCGTCATCCTCGCGGTAACGGCCCTCCTGCCATTGCGGCGGCGCAGGATAGCCGGTGGCGTCCAGGAAACGTTTGTACTCGACGTTCGTGACTTCGAATTGATCGATGTAGAAGTCGGGAAGTGCGATCACGCGCTGGGGAAGCTCGTCGCCTTCGGCCTGGATATCGTCGTCCGCGCTTCCCATCATGAACTCGCCGGCAGGGATCAGCACCATTCCCTCGAAAGGGTCGTCGGTAGATGTTTCGACGGTGGGTTGTTCAGGTGCGGGACTTTGCGGTTCTTCGGCACTCGCCGCATGCGCTATGAACCACCAGAGTGGTGCGGTGAAAACGCAGATCGAAGTGATCCAGCACCGTCGTCTTGGGCGCCGACGCTCCATGACGCGCCTCCCAGGCTCGCATCGATAATATAGAAGGACCGGAGCGGCCGAGCAAGTCGGGCGCCGGGGCTCGCGCGCATGGCTGCGAACCGAGCCCGAGTCGCAGAGACATCAGCTCGAGCCGAGGAAGATGGCGGCGGGCGCGATTTCGAACGGGTCTGGATCGATGCACGCGCCGACGCTGCGCGCGAAGCCGCCCGAGCGGTCTTCGATCTGGCCGAGATCCACCACGGGATTGTCGCTCAACGGTTGACCGGCGCCGTCCAAGAGCATGCACACCTGGGGCCGGTGCAAGCGTTCCGGCGTGCGATTGGGACGGACGACGACGCCGATGGAGTCGTCGTCGAGACGCACCGTGGTGCCGGGCGGGTAGATCCCGAGCAAGCGGATGAAGGATTTGACGAGAGCTGCGTCGAAACGCAGGCCGGCGTTCTCCAGCATGTAGGCCAGCACTTGATCCGGCCGCACGGCTCGCTGGCGATACACGCGCCGGCTCGTGAGCGCATCATAGGTGTCCGTCACATGCACGATCTGCGACGCCACGCTCATCGTCCATCCGGCCGGCAGCCTGGGATGGCCGTCGGCCCACAGACCGAGGTGGTGTTCGAGCGCCACGAGCGCTGCCGGCGCCACGAGATCGAGCGGTCCGCCTTCCAGCAAACGCAGCGCGCCATGCAGTGTGTGCTGGCGCATGGTCGCCCACTCTTCCTCGCTCAGAGGGCCATGGCGCTCGACGATCGCGGCCGGCACGTCCATCTGGCCGATGTCGTGCACGAACGCCGCGATTCCGACGATCTCGATGTCGCGCTTCGCGAGTTGTACTTCCCGCGCCAGCGCCAGCGACAGGATCGTGACGTTCACCGCGTGCGTCAGCTCGTAGCCCTGCATGTTCTTGATGCAGGTGAGACCGAGAAGCGGGGCATCGTCTTCCACCAGCAAATCGAACATGCGTTGCACCAGGCGCCGAATGGCATACCACCGCACCGGCTCGTGCCGCTGCAAATCGCTCTGCAGCTGGCGAACTAGTTGCGCTGCCTCCAGGTACAGGCTTTGCGCGGTGGAGCGATGCACGCCGAGGCCCACGCCGGCGGGGAAATGCAGCGATTGCCCGCGCTCGGCTTCGATGGCCACGATGTGCGCGATCTGCGCGCGCTGGAAGCGTCGCGACATCTCGCACCACTGGTCGCCGGAATGGCCTGACTTGCCCAGCACGTCGAGCGCCGTCTGCAGCTCGGCGACCCCCAGCTCCGGCAGGAAGCGCAGTCCGGCGAGACCCATCGCGCGCAAGCTCCGCAGCAGACGACGAGTGTAGGCGCGGTCGTGATCGCTGCGCGGCAGGCGCGTGCCGTCAAGGTCGAGAAACTGTCCCCGGCAGCGCAACTCGACGGCCGGGCGCTGCGCCAACAGCCGCATCAAGCCGGCGTGCAGGAGCGCCACCAGGTGTGGCGAGACCGTGCCCTCGGAACGCGCGCTGGCGACTCCGGCTTGGATGCCGCGGATCACGGTCGATTCGAGCTCAGGTGTCCAGGCCTCTGCCGACATGTTCGGTTTCCTCCGGTCGCGCTTCTGTCTCGACGTGCTGTGCGCTCTGAATGCCGCGCACGGCACCGAGGCAAACGGCTCGCAGGCGCGCATCGCGGCTGCGCGTGTACTTCTCGAGCAGCTTCCGCGCTTGCGGCCAAGAGCTGTCGCCGAGGGCGATGGCAGCGCCGCGACGCAGCTCCGCCGTCCAACCCTTCGCTGGCCAGCTCCTCCGTTCCATCATCCCTGCCAATTCCTCCAATGTCGCTGCATCGGCCAATCGCCCGAGAGCGCGAAAGAAATCATCGCGCTCGCTTTCGGAGCGGTCGCGGAAGCCTTGGTCCTCGAACACCAGCTGGCGCAGCTTCGGCAGCGCGCGCACATCGCGCCGAGCTGCCAGAGACCAGACCGCACTCTGGCGCACCCGCTGCTCGCTGTCGTCGAGCAGTTCGCAGAGCATCGTCGTTGCACCGGGCACCTCGTCGGGATGCAGCGCTCGCACGACCTCGAGACGAATGCGCACATCCCCATGCCGCTTCCAGCGGCCGAGCGGCGCCAGCACACGCACGCCACTGATCCGGGCGAGAACGTGGATGAAGTCGCGCACCATCTCCACGGAGTTGCCGTCCACATACTGTGCGAGAGCGTGGGGATCGTCGGCGCAAAGGCTGGCGAGCACGCGGATCACTGGCTCGCGCGTCTCCGGCTCCTTCGCACCCTCGAGTTGCTGCCACAGAGGATGGATCCCCTCGTCCCCCAGCAAACGGAGGATGTCCTGCACCAAGGCGATCTGAGCCGGCGAAGACTGCGTGGGGTGAAGGAGAGCGGCAAGCAGCTGCACGTGCTTCGGGCCGCAGACGCGCTCGCCCAGAGCACGGAGCGTCGCGTAGGCTGTGGCGTGCGAGGCTGCGGGACGCAGTTTGCGCAGGGTCTCTCGCACTGCAGTCAGGTCCTGCGTACTCAACTGCAAGTCGACGACACGCAACAGTGCATCACGCGCCAGCGATTTCGCCCCGGTGTCGTCCTCGGCGAGCTGGATGCCGCTCAGCAGATCGGCGATGCGGCCCAACGTCGCGGCAGCCGGGGGGAAGCGCACCGCGACAGGATCCTCCGCATCGGCCTGAAACACGCGGCGCAGAGGGGCCGTGGGCTCGTCCAGATCGAGGTCGGGGAATGCTTCGTTGCCCTTGGCAGAAGAATACGGAGGATCGAGATCCGAGTCGGGGGCGAGCTCGTCCGCATGTGACACGACGGAGTTGACGACGTCGAACGACTCGCTGCTGCCGCTGCGATCGAGCCAGAAATCGTCGCGACAGCGAAAGCTGATGCGATGCATGTCGCACTGCCACAACATGGTGGCGACCGATTCGGCCGCCTCGATGCCGTCCGGGCAACGATGCAACACGCCAACGAGCCGCAGGATCTCTTCGCGCTCGGCCCCTTCCTTGAAGACGATCTCGACGACCTGGCCCGCATGCAACAATGCGGCGGCGAGATTGCGCCGACCGCCGGGACGAGTCGCCACAAGTCCTTCGACACGCAATCCTTCGGGCGTCACTTGCAGGCGGAGAAAGCGATGGACGGCCAAATGCGTCTCGATCTGGCGCGTCAAGCGCTCGACGAAGGCTTCGAGGCGCAACGCCGTGCGGGCGCCGCCGCGGGACGTCTCGGGCCGCCCGGCGCGCACGGCTGCTTCGAGCGTGCGGACGATTCCTCGCGCGCCGTGAAGGCGATCGTCTGGATCCATGCTCATCCCATCCCCCCATCCCATACCCACGCGAGAGAGTCGATTTCGCAAACGGGGTGCCACACCGGCAGCAATGGCGGGCGAAAAGGCGTTCCTGTTCCTGAAGCGCCCACGCGGCGCTGCAGGATATGGAATGCTCGAAAGTAAATTCAGCCATCGCCGCACCCAAAAGGTGGTGTCAGGTCAAAGGGCAGGTCGGAGGAGCTCGTGACCGAGTCTCGACCTCTTGGTTGCGTGCGGGGTGGCTAAGGCGTGGGCGCACTCGTGGTCGGAGCCAGCCCGGCTGCTTGCAGCGTCTGCGCCGCAAGCCGCTCCGCCTGCGCCAGATGCGCCTCTGGAATTCCGGCCGCGATCAATGCCGTGCGCAAGCGCGCGAGCAGCGCGGGGTCGTCGTTGTGACCGAAATAGAAGATGTGGAACTGGTAGTAATCATCCACGACACGTCGCGGCGGGATCGTACTCAGGTTCTGCAGAAAGTCCTGCACATGCCGTGCGAACGGGATGAAGTTGATTCCCGGGCGCCGTGCGATTTCCTGCATCAGCTCGCGATCGTAGTGGATCATCTCGCCGTACAGATCGTCGAATCGAATCTGTTTGTATTGCGGCAGGTTCGTCGTCAACCCATAGCGCAAGCGAAAGTGGATGTGCCGGGCCAGCAGCTGCTCGAGGGTGATGCCACGCTCGTGACCCGGCCTGCCGCGCGTAGCGAGCGGCAGTCGTGCCAGCTCCGCGTCGGTGAGTCCCTGACTTTCCAATGCGTAGGGCAAGCGACCGAAGTAAGCCACCGCATCCTGCCCGGGCAGCAGCGCGACGCGCGCACGTGTCCCATTCAAATGCCGCCCCAGAACGTCTCCTTGCCGGCGCATCATCGCCAGAGTTTCCGCGGTGTAGTAGTTGGCTTCATCGACGATTCCGTGCACGCGTTCGCGACCGACGAACGTGCGCGAGCGCAGCGGTCGCGCTGCGAGCGTCGAACCCACCATCAACACCGCTGCCGTGATTTCCACCCAACGCCGGCGCGACACACGCAGCACGTCCTCGGCCGCCAGAACCAAGAGCGGCGTCATCGGGATGAAGAAACGCGCGAACATGAAGTCGCCGCCGAGGCGCGTCACATAGAGGATCGTCAGCAACACCTGGATCCCGGCGAGCAACGCCGTGTCGAGCTCGTGCCGCCGGCGGCGCAGCACCCAGCTCGCAGGGATCGCCGCGAGCGCTGCCAGGAGCACGAAGTAGATCCCGAAATAGAGCCGCGTGTACTGCCAGCCCTGGCTCCAGTACGAGTCGGCACCGGATTTGGCGTAGAAGCTGTTCGGTAGCAGATCGCCGTAGTAGATCCAGCGGAAAACGAGGCACGGCGCGACGAGTGCCATCCACGTGGCGCTGAAGGCGGCGATTGGACGCACGGCGCGTGCTCGCCACAGGAGGAACGCTCCAGCCGTCGCCGTGTAGAGCGCACCTTCGGGCCGCATCAAGGTCGCGAGGGCATACAACGCACCCGCCAAACCGACACGCGGCGTGGTCGCCGTGGCCGCAAGTAGCCCGAGAACCAGCAGCAGGCCGAACGGTGCAGTCTCGAGGCCGCTGCTCGCGAACAGCTGCGCGTCGTGATGCAGCGCCAGACACCACGCAGCGATGGGCAACCCCATCCACGCGCCGGCACGCAGCCGCCACGCGCGCTGCGCCAGGACGAAGAGCGTCGCCACGAAGAAGAGAATCGGGAGGTAGCGACCCAGCTCGACGAGATCGAATCCCAAGCGGTTGCACGCGGCGAGCAAGATCACCCAGAGGAAATGCGTGTAGCCCTCGACGCGCTCGCCCGGATTGAAGACGAGACCATGGCCGCGGAGAAGGTGATCGACGTATCGAAAGCTGATGAACGCGTCGTCGCACACCCAGGCTCGGCGCAGGGTCTCGACGAGCCCCGCGGCGACGGGCAGCACGGCGACGAGAACGACCGGATTCAGGATGGCACGACGTTGCACGGCGGCGGAGCATAGCAGGTCATGCATCCAGACGGCACCGCTCCGTCCTCGACCCGCTCGTTCGGCCGCACCGAACCCCACGCTTTCCGGGATCCTTCGGCTATAATGCGTCGATGTCGCGAACGTGCGCAGAGAACGAACGCCGCCCCGACTGGCTGAAGGTGCGCTTGCCGCAGGGTGATGGCTATGGCCGCATCCGCGCCTTGGTCGAAGAGCACCAGCTGCACACGGTGTGCGAGAGCGCGCGCTGCCCGAATCTCGGCGAGTGCTGGAGCGCCGGCACCGCCACGTTCATGATCTTGGGTGACATCTGTACGCGTAGCTGCGGCTTCTGCGCCGTCACCACCGGCAAGCCGATCGGGCTGGATCTGGGCGAGCCCGCGCGGCTCGCGCGCGCCATCCACACGCTCGGCGTGCGCCACGCTGTCATCACCAGCGTCAATCGCGACGATCTGAAGGATGGCGGCGCCGCGATCTTCGCTCAATGCATTCGCGCCGTGCGCCACGAAGTTCCCGATTGCAGGATCGAAGTCCTGATCCCCGATTTCCTCGGCAATTGGAACGCGTTGGATACCGTGCTGGATGCATCCCCCGAGATCCTGAACCACAACACCGAAACGGTGCCGCGTCTCTACACGCGCGTGCGGCCCAAGGCCAAGTACGAGCGCAGCCTCGAGCTCTTGTGCCGCGCCAAGGCGCGCGGCGCGTTCACCAAGAGCGGCCTCATGCTCGGTCTCGGAGAAACCGACGACGAGATCCGGGCGGTCATGCGTGATCTATGTGGAGTGGGGTGCGACGTTCTCACCCTCGGTCAATACTTGCAGCCGACGAAAGAGCATCTGCCCGTCGAGCGTTTCGTCCACCCCGACCTGTTCGCGCGCTTCCGCATCGAAGCGCTCGCGATGGGATTCCGCTTCTGTGAATCCGGCCCCCTAGTCCGCAGCTCCTACCACGCCGAGCGCCAGGTAAGCTGAGCCTCGGCCGTCAGTCTCCCCCACGGCCGCATGCCGAGCGCCTCGCGGTGTCAGCGTTCACGAGCCGCCTTCGCGTCGCCGCCGTAACGCCATTGCGATGCCGATGACCACGAAGGCAAGCCCCGCAGCGAGGAAGGTTCGCTGGCCCGAGATTCCCAGGGCGGTGAAAGACAGTCCGAGAACCAAGAAAACAACCGCGGGTCTTGCCTTCGCGTTCACTTAGAACCCCCTGATCGATGGACTGCCAGGCGGTCTACGGCTGCCTGCGTTCCGGGACGACACCGAAATGGGCTTCGAAGACGGCATCACCCAGTGGTACCGCATCCACGGGCTGCGGGTTCTTCGTCGTGTGCTCGGCGAAAACAGGCGTCGACTGGAGGACCGAGGTGACGGCGCAAGCCGCCACGACTTCCGGTGCGAAGCGGTAGTGCCCGCGGAGATCGGTGCGCGTGACGCGGAGCATGCGACAGGTCGATTGGAGCTGAACCTCGACTGCGGGGATTCCAGCTTCGTCGGGGTCACGCACGCCGTCACGATCCCAGTCCGCGAACACCATGCCCTGGATCACGAGCTGCGGCCCTGGCGGCGGGATGCTGTCCGGCGGCGCGACACCGAAGTCGATCTCGATCGTCGTGCTGCCATCCGGTGGTTGCTCGTGCAAGATGACCGGGTTCGGCGTCGAGTCGATCCAATCGCCGTAGTGCTGCACCGCCCACGGCAGCCCGCAGGGCACCTGGGCGCCAATCAGCATGTAATGACCGTTCTCGTCCGTGCGCGTGTATGCCAAAGCAGGAAGCATGCATTCGAGTGCGGATGCAGTCACCTCGACGTCCGCAACACCCGGTTCGCCTTGATCACGCATGCCGTTGCGGTTTCCGTCCAGATACACCACGCCCTCGATGAAGAGCTCCACAGGCGTCCAGTCTTGGGGAGCGACACCGAAGTTCACCACCGAACCCATCGATGGCCGGTCGAAGACGACTGGGTTCGGGCTCGTGTCCACGAAGCCCGCGATGGGTTCGTGCTGTACCACGAAGGGCGGCTCGCACGACGGGAAGTGCAACGTGTAATGGCCGTTCTCGTCAGTGCGCGTCTCGATCGGCGCGAATGTCGGACAGTTCCACGTGGCTCCCGATACGAGGACGCCCGGCACGCCGGGCTCGCCCCGATCGCGGACCCCATTGCGATTATTGTCCGAAAAGACGGCGCCGCTCACGGCAACGTCCACCCCGGGTTTCGCCGCGCAGCCGAAGTCGCCACGATCGAAACCTGAGATCGTCCCGTCCAGCCGTCGCAGGATCAGCACCTGCATCATTCCGGGTGTCGTCGGCACGCACTGGGCCGCCGGGTCGCGGACGTTCCAGATCAACTCGTAGAGTCCCGGCTCGCTGACGGTGAAGGCATAGTGACCGCGCTCGTCGGTTTCCGTCGTCTGAACCGCGCTGTCCAAGTCCAAAGAGACGGACTGGCCGGCAATGCCGAGCTCCCCTTCCTGCCTGCGGCCGTCTCCGTTCAGGTCACCGAAGACGAATCCCGTGATCTCGCCAGCGGCAGGTTGCGGTTCCGGAAGATTCAACCGGGCGCGAAAGGCGAAGCTCCCGTTCGAAGGATCGTGGAACACCCATTCCACTGGCTCGGATGTTTCGCCTGGCTCCAAGACTCCGTCGTCTCCATAGGTCCCGGCGTGATCGAAGTAACAGGTCGGCGGACAGGCCAGGCATTCCGACTCGATGCATGCGGCGTTCTGGGGAACCACGTCTTCCGGGACGAAGCCGGTGACGGTGATCCCTCCGGGACCCGATACGGCGATGTTCGATGTGTTCCGCACCGCCACCTGGGCGTGCACCAGGTACATGTCCGGGTCCTGCTCGATGCCAGTGACCACGAGCCGGAACGGCGAAGAGCTGCCGTCCGGTGAATCGAGGCTGAATTCCAGGGCTCCCCCCGTGGCGTCGTAGAGGCCGCGGTAATCGGGAGTCTCGTCGGGCAAACCGGGCGCGGGCGCCTGCGGGTCATCGCTACAACCGTGGAGCGCGACCGCGAGGCACACGCTCACGAAGAAGCAACCTAACCTCTTGAGATCGCGCGGTCCTGGCATGCGGCGATCGAGGGACAGCATCACAAACCTCCTCGATGTGCAGACCGGACCAGGAGAGGGGCTGAAAGCCTTGGCCTCCTCAATTTAGCACTTTCGGCGCCATCTGCCAGGGGGTGCCTCTCCCCCAGCACGGGGAGTCCTCAGGAGCGCCCCGATCGCTCGAGCTTCGCGTCTGACTCGGCGTTCAAGTTGTCGTTCCACAGGTACTGTCGCGTCTCGCCGACGATGACGTGAGAGAGGACGAGGAGCGAGATCAGGTTCGGCACCGCCATGAGGCCGTTCGCGACGTCGGCGAACGACCACACCGCGGGCAAGGTCGCAACCGAACCGACCATGACCGCGAGCACCCACAGCACGCGGTAGGGCCGGACGATGCGCACGCCGAACAGATACTCCGCCGCCTTCTCGCCGTAGTACGACCAGCCGAGGATCGTGGAGAACACGAACGTCAACAAGCCGACCGTGAGCACCACCGGTCCGATTCCAGGAAAAGCGGCGAACGCGGCGCGCGTGAGCGCCGCCCCCTTCAGGCCTTCGGTCCAATGACCCGCGTTCACCACGACGAGGCCCGTCATGGCACAGACCACGACCGTATCCCAGAAAGTCCCGGTGCAGGAAACCAGTGCTTGGCGTACGGGATTGCGCGTCATCGCCGCGGCGGCGACGATCGGCGCGCTGCCGAGGCCGGATTCGTTGGAGAACAAGCCGCGGGCGATGCCGTAGCGCATCGCTTCCTTCATGCCGGCGCCGAGGAAACCGCCGACGGCGGCTTGACCGGTGAAGGCGGTTCGACCGATGAGCGCGAGGGTCTCGCCGAGCGTATCGCTCTTCATGATCAGCAGGATCGCGCACCCGAGAACGTAGAAGATCGCCATGAACGGCACCAACACGTCGCACGTGCGCGCGATCGAACGGATGCCGCCGAGGATGACCACGGCAGTGAGCAGGGTCATGAGGCTGCCCGACCAAACCGGCGAGATCCCGAAGGTTTCCTTCACCAAGGCGGCGATCGAGTTGGCTTGCACCATGTTGCCGATGCCGAAGGCCGCGACGGCGGTGAGACCGGCGAAGAGCATTCCGAGCCAGCGTGCGTTCATGCCGCGCTCGAGGACGTACATCGGGCCGCCGGCCATCATTCCCTTCGCGTCGCGCGTGCGGTATTTCACCGAGAGCACGGCCTCGGCGTACTTCGTCGCCATGCCGAAGACGCCGGTCAACCACATCCACAGCACTGCCCCGGGCCCGCCCGCCGCCACCGCAGTCGCGACGCCGACGATGTTGCCAGTGCCGATGGTCGCTGCGAGCGCGGTGCTGAGCGCGCTGAAGTGGCTGACGTCGCCCACACCTTCGGGCTTGCGCTGGAAGGACAAGCGAATCGCCGTTCCCAAATAACGTTGGATGAATCGAAGCCGAACCGTGAGATAGAGATGTGTGCCGAAGAGAAGAATCAGCAACGGGTAACCCCAGACGAAGTTGCTGGCGGCGGACAGTGCCTTCTCGATCGCTTCCATCCAAGACCTCCTTCGGGCGGTGCCGGCCCGGAATCGGGCGCGATTCTAATGGACGGCAGCGGATTTGATAGCGGAGAATCAGGCCGCCCAGGGCCATCGGCCGCCGTGTTGCGTTCCAACTCATGACAAGAGATCCGCCATGGAGGGGACATGATTCGTCCGTGCACGATGTTCTCCATCGCGCTGCTTTCGATCCCGACTTTGATTTCGTTCGCGATCGCCGACCCGATCGACGACATCGTGCGTGCCGCGATGGAAAAGCGTTCGATTCCTGGCCTCGCACTCACCATCGTGAAAGAGGGCCAGACGGTGAAAGATGCCGTCTATGGTCAGGCCAACGTCGAGCTGGGTGTGGCGGTGACGCCGCAGACCCTCTTCCCCATCGCCTCGGTGACCAAGGTCTTCACCGCGTCGCTGATCATGAAGATGGTCGAACAGAAAGCATTGTCTCTCGACGACGTCGTGGGGAACTCGATCCCGAACCTCCCCGAGACGTGGAAGCCCGTCACCGTGCGCCAGATGCTCGCCCACACTTCGGGGCTCCCCGACGTGATCGTGAACCCGATCACCGGCGAATGGCTCGCTCAGACGCGCGACGAGACCCTGGCCAAGGCGGCGGCGCTGCCGATGCAATTCGAACCCGGAACCGCATGGAGCTATAACCAAACCAACTACATCCTGCTGGGCATGATCCTCGAATCCAAGAGCGGCAAGAGCTTCGAGACCTTGGTCGCCGATTCGATCTTCGTGCCGCTCGAAATGAAGTCGACGGTCTTCGGCGACGCGCGCACGATCGTCCCCGGACGCGGGGCTTGGTACTCTCGCATCGATTTCAGCGGACCGCAGCCGCGCCTGTCCGAGACGCCGTATCCCACGTGGGTGACCTACCCCCCATTCGTGCACACCTGCGCCGGACTGAACACGAGCGCGGCGGAGCTGGCGCGCTTCGTCGACGCGGTCGCCATGGGGAAGCTCCTCACACCGCAAACTGTCGCCAGCATGTGGCAACGACAGAAGTTGAAGGACGGCACGCCCGCCGGGATGGATGAAGCGACCGGCATGACCTTGGGCTGGATCTACGAGGAGTACGACGGACACCCATGGATCGGCGGCACGGGCGGCGCCACCGTCGCATTCCGTCACGATGTGGAAGCGAAGCTGACCGTGGTCGTGCTGACCAACTGCCAGGGCGCAGATCCCGACGGCCTCGCCACCGAGATCCTGCAGCGGACTGCGGAAGGACAAGACCCGAAGCAGAATTGACTGCGTGATCCTCGCGGCCTACATCTCGCGCGATCCCTCCGCGCCTCGCCGAACGCAACGTGCCTTGCCATCGGCACCCCGCGTGCGCTAGATGGATGCATGGAAACGCATGCGTTCCTCCAGGCTCTGGCCCTCGTTCTGTGTGTGGCGGCCGTCACCTCGGTGCTGTTCCAGTGGTTGCGGCAGCCCGTGCTGCTGGGCTACGTGGTGGGCGGTCTCGTCGTCGGCCCGCACGTTCCCATTCCACTGGTCGCGGATACGCAGATCATCCACGCGCTGTCGGAGCTGGGCGTCATCCTGCTGCTGTTCTCGCTCGGGCTCGAGTTCAACTTGCG
>DASRJO010000129.1:0-2159 GCA_035649435.1 Candidatus Krumholzibacteriia bacterium
CGGCCACCTCTGTGCCGGTCGCATTCGACACGTGGAAGCGGATGGCTTCTCCGGGGCGGACAGAGAGGCGATCTGCGTAGCCTGCAAGCGGGATCATGGGTTGACCTGTTCGGCGGCGGTCGATCCTGAACACCATTGCCAACCGCGCAACAACTTGCAATGCGCCTCCAACCTGCGGTCGGCGATCTTCACCGCTCGGACCTGAGCGGCCCGACCGATCAACTCGCTCGGCGGCCCCAGAGCGCCCGCGAGGCGATCCGCGCACCCTCGGCCGCTGCGGCGAGTTTCAGCCACACCACCTCCTCGGCCACGTACTCGCGGCCGGCAAAGGTGCCGAACCCGCAATCGGTGCCTGCGATCACCCGTTCGCGGTCTCCCACCACCGCCACGGCCTCCTGCAAACGGCGCGCGACGACCTGGGGGTGCTCCACGAAGTTGGTCGTCGTATCCAGCACTCCGGGGATCAGAAGCATCGACGACGGCAGCGGATGAGCACGCAAGGCCTCGTACTCATGCTGATGGCGTGGATTGGCGAACTCGATCGAGAGGGCGCCGACATTGGCCCGATAGAGTTCCGGCAAGATGCTCGCCATCGCGATGTCGTAGATGTGCGGACCATCGTTGTTGCCCCAGCAGACATGCAGCCGGACGCGATCGCGTGGAATGCCGCCAATCGCGAGGTTGATCGCGGCGATATGCAATTCAAGCTGCTTCAGGAAGGCGGGCTCATCGAGATGCCCGAAGAACCGGTGCCGCTCCATGGCCAGGTCCGGGCTGTCGACCTGCAATACATGGCCCGCTTCGTGAATCGCACGATATTCGTTGCCCAGCGCCGTCGCCAGCGCCGTCAGATACGCCTCGTGACTATCGTAATGCTGGTTGATCATCGTGGTGGCGACGATGCCCGGCGACGGCGCCGTCATGAACGTCTCGCTGAACCGCGTGCCGAGCTTGCGCAACCGTTGGGCATCCTCGCGGATCGGTGCGCCGTCGACATATTCGATCGCAGAGAGAGCGGCCGGTGCGTTGGCAACGCGGGCCGAAAGCGGAAAGCGGGCCGCCGTTTGGCGCGCGTAGCTCGGGAACTCCACCTGATCGCGTGCGGGAGGGCGCTTCGATTCCCCGCCGAAGCCGCACATGCAGCGCGGCACGTAGGTCTGGAATCCGACACGCGACTGTTCGCCGTCGTTGCCGATGTCGACGCCCGCCTCGACCTGGCCGGCGATCGCATGGGCGGTGGCGGTCTCAATGTGCTCGGCAAGCTCGGCGGTGTCGATGGCCTGCCCGGCTTCCTGGCGGATCAGAAGATCGCTCAGCGTGGCGTTGCGTGGCAGACTGCCGACATGGGTTGTCAAGATGCGACTGGAGCTGCAGAGCATGTGCGCAATCCTCTCGGTAACCGCAGTCTAGATCATCAAATCGAGCCAAGCACCCCCGGCGCCGGATGCGCTTGGTGTATTCGGGTGCGTTGTTGCGCGGTATCCTTGGCCAGGAAGACCATTGGGGTAAGCCGAAAGGAGAGCGAGCATGAGTGGACTTCTCGAGGGTCGCATTGCCGTGATCACCGGTGGTGGCTCGGGTATCGGCGAAGCAATTTCGCGAGGCTATGCCAAGGAAGGAGCGCGTGTCGTCGTCCTCGATGCCAGCGGCGAAGCCGCAGCCAAGACCGAGAAGGCGATCACCGAGGCTGGCGGCAAGGCGTGGAGCTTCACGCTCGACGTCACCGAGCGCGCCTCGTGTCAACGCGTTGCGGCCGACATCGCCACGAAGGTCGGTCAGGTCTCGGTGCTCGTCAACAACGCCGGCATCAATCGCCGCAATGCGTTCACCGCCGATCCGGAAGCCGTCCTCAAGGATTGGCAGGACATCATGGCGGTCAACCTCAACGGCGTGTTCAACATCACCCACGCCTTCCTGGGTCAACTGCGCGCGACCAAGGGACGGGTCGTCAACATCGGCTCGATCCAATCTTTCGTTCATGTGCGGACCCCCAACTCGCCGGCCTACACCACCTCCAAGCACGGCGTGCTCGGTTTCACCCGCGCGCTCGCTGCCGAGCTCGGCAAGGACGGCGTGCGGGTCAACGCCATCGGACCGGGTCTGATCGAGACGCCGCTCAACGCCCAGGTGCGGGCCAACAATCCTGAGCTGGTGAAGAT